>CAJLXE010000001.1 GCA_905210525.1 uncultured Clostridia bacterium
AACGATTGCAGCACATTAAGGCTTGCGCCTACTTCTTTTCCGAGCCCCGGAGCACTGAGTCTGTATGCACACCGTTCTATGTATTTTCTCTTACCACATATGTAACCGCCTATCGGAGCAAGTCCGCCGCCCGGATTCTTTATCAAAGAACCTACCGTCATATCCGCACCCACGTCCGACGGCTCGATTTTATCCACAAATTCGCCGTAACAGTTGTCCACCATGCATATAACGTCCGGCTTTATCGATTTTACAAACGATATAAGCTCGCCTATCTGTTTTACAGAAAAAGTAGGACGCATCTGATATCCCTTTGAGCGCTGTATTGTCACAAGCTTTGTTTTTTCATTCAAAGCCTTTGCTATTGCGTCATAATCAAACGTGCCGTCGGCAAGCAGATCAACCTGTCTGTACTTTACTCCGTATTCCGCAAGCGAGCACTCGGATTTTCTTATACCTATTACTTCTTCCAGAGTATCATAAGGCTTGCCTACCGGTGAAAGCAGTTCGTCGCCCGGCAAAAGATTCGCCGCAAGCGCCGTGGAAAGCGCATGAGTTCCGCATGTTATCTGCGGACGCACAAGTGCTGCTTCCGTGTGGAAGCATGAGGCATACACATTTTCGAGCGTATCTCTGCCTATGTCGTTATATCCGTATCCCGTTGTTCCTGCAAAGCACCCCGCGTTAACACGGTTATCCTGCATCGCCTTTATTACCTTCATCTGGTTATATTCGGCAGTTTCATCCGTTTTTTTGAACCTTTCCTCAAGACTTTCGAGTATTTGTTCCGAAAATTCAATAACTTTGGAAGAAATGCCGAATTTTTTATACATATCGTTCATTTTAAAATGGGTTTATTCCTTTCTCGTAAATTTTGCCGCAAAACAAACCTTCTTATATCGGATCATTTATCGCTTTCATCAAGTATTTCCGCGGCTATATTGTTTATTACATCGGGTTTTGTAACTATAATACCCTTTTCGTCATTGCCCAGAACAAGAAGCGTACTGCCGGGCTTTATTCCGAACAATTCTCTCGCTTCCTTAGGAATAACTATCTGTCCCTTTTCGCCGACCTTCACGGTCCCGAATATGTGGTTGCCTTTAGGCATACCCAACAAATGTTTGCCATTCGCCAAATACCCGCCCTCCATAATTCATACTTTTCCTACAAGTAGGAATTATACCATACATAATCCTTTTTGTCAACTTGATATTTACCCTAAAAACAGTAAATCTTCCGTCCCATACCTCAGGAACGGAAGATTTTTCAAGCTTTTGATAAACAATTAAAAGTCAATTTCAGAAATGTTCAAACAAGCCGTTGTTTTTCTTGTGAAAAGCTTCAAAGAATTTGCTTTGCGGATTATAGAGCTTTGCGCCGTTCATATAAGGTACAATATCGGGTGTATATTCGTCATATCCGTAAACAAGCTGCGTAAAAGTCGCAACAGGAACCGACAAATCACATTCCGAACCTGAGGGAAGCTTTTTTACATCCGCGATTCCGTTTTCATACTCAACGCCGTAAACTCCGTTTACAAATTCAAGCGTATCCTCAACATTGACCGTAAAATAGCCTTTTCTGTCTTTGGGATAGCTGTTTGCTTTGAGCACCGTAGGCACATCGAGTATTCTTGCGGCGATATCAGGCACAAGAGTATAGGACGTATGCATATAGTGCTTCAGAACGGTATCTATTTCGGGCGACATTGCGCAATTATGAATTTTTACGGTCTCATCCTCGCCTTCAAACATTCTTATAAAGCCAAACAGCGCATTGAGCGATTCAGGCGTTGTAAATGCCATCTCGTGTACGTGAAAATTAACGCTTTTCATTCTGTTTATGTTGAAAAACTGCTCCTGTGAGAACGTTATATAAGAAGCCGGATTTTTTGCCGAATCATAATATATGTATGTTCTGTTGCCGCCGCCCTTTGATGTCGGATATATACTCGTGCCGTATCTTTTAAACATTATGTTGCGCTTCTTTGAAAACTCATTATAAATCTTTACACAGTCAAGCGCCTTTTCGGTTGAATCAACCGGTTCAAGATCTGTGCATCTTTCAGCAAAATCAAGCTTTGCTATCGGAAATACCAATATTTTATGATCTGCTACCTTTTCATAACCGAATTTTCTGTAATATGAAAACGAAAAAGGATGCAAAAAGCTCACTGCCCAACCTCGTTCGGGTGCTATTTCGAGCATTTTATTCATCATCTTGCGTACAAGGCCTTCCCTGCGGTATTCCGGAGACGTGCCTATTCCGCCCACTGTGAGCGTTTTTATGTACTGTCCGCAATACATACTGTCCAATGTTTTGAATCCCATATGAGACATACAGCTTCCGTCGTCACTTCTTACTTCCATTCCCTCGGATATAACATTTCCGTTATCATCATTAAAAATCACTTTTAATTCCATAAATACAACCCTTCCCCATTTAATCCGACATTCGGCTTACAATCTCAAAGTATCGGGAAAAACCGCAAAGCCGACAATCATCCGATCATGTTTCCATTGAATTATATCATTGTTGATATCAAATGTCAACAACCGGCATCAGAACGACAAAAAATCCGCTGCAAATTTACATCCGCCGCGGATTTCATTGTTTATAACGCTTCTATTCAAGCATAATTATACTTCCATGTCGGTAAATGTACTGTACAGATACAGGTAATCCGCTACCGTCTGTCTCCTCAGATCAGCACCTCCTGTCACGACTATATATTTACCTTTGTCACCGAACGCAAACGTCATTAGACAATATCCCGATTCATCCGTATATCCCGTTTTGCCGCCGAAATTATCCGCTCCGTTGACTGCCGACGCTTTTATATCCATATCATACGATATACGAGTTGAATGGAATCCGCTCTTTATGCCTCTCTGCTCCTGCATATTAGTTGCACGGTATGTATATGTATTTGCCTCCATAATACCCCTGAGGAATGTATAGTTGTCGGCATAAGCAAGTATAACCGCCATATCGCTCACAGTACTGTAATGGTTAACGTCAGCCAAGCCTATGCAGTTTGTAAAATTGGTGTTTTTAAGCTTCAAAGCCGCCGCTTTACTGTTCATCATGCTTACAAAAGCAGATTCCGATCCCGCGCAATATCTCGCAAGCATAAGCACCGCGTCAGTACCCGACTGCATAATCGCTCCGTAGAAAAGATCCTTTATGCAAACGCTCTCGCCTGCCATGAATCCTGCCGACGCGGCATCCGCTTCTTCTATATACTCAAGAATATCATCCGTGAGCGTTACATATGTTGTATTCATATCAATATTGTTCTCACACATATATTCGTAAGCCACTATCGCAAACATTACCTTTGTCATCGACGCAGGATACATTTCCGTTTCCGCATTTTTGCGGGCAAGTATCCTGCCTGTCGATGCGTCTATTATTATTCCGTATTGCGAAAAGATCTCGGAACCAAGCTCTACCGTACTGCCGTCCGCAAACACTGAGAGCACCTTCCTGTCATCGGGCTTATCCGGTTTATGGAGTCTTTCGTCAAGCGCTGCAAACAGTGTATCTGAATTTTGCTGTAATGCTTCGTAAAGCGAACGAACCTTTTCTTCGTCAAACATTTCAATTTCTTCGTTATCCGTGTATATCGGAGCGTCGATTGCATTTTTCAATGCGTCCATGTCGTTATTTATGGCAATTATTTCGTCCACCGTAATAACCGAAGCATAATCCGATCTCAGCAGGTTTATGTTAATCTGCCTTATAAGATTGTTGCCGAGCGCGGTATATTCATTTTTCGCCCCGATTTTTCTGTCTATCGATTCAAATATAGCGTTCGTAATCGATTCAAGAGCGTCATACGCCTCCTCAGCTTCGGCATTATTATACCTCTTCACATCAGGACTGCTGCTGTATACAGGAGCGCTTACTTTTTCTCTGAGCAATGCAATCGCATTTTCTATCTGCTGCTTCTGAAGCGGACTTATATTAGTGCTGTATTTTGAAAGCTTAAGATTGCTGTTTATATTGCGTATAAGTTCGTTTGCTTTATTTGTCATAGCAGTTCTTTGCGCAATCAAGCCCGATGTTTCTTCCGTATGCAGATCGCAATAGCACTCATCTCCGACAAGTCCTCCCACATACGGCGTTCCGTTAACAAGGTATATCGGGAAATATTCATACAGCAAATACTCTTTTTCCGTACCTATAAGCTTGAAGTATTCCGAATTTTCCGGTAATTTTACAGCCAGCCTGTCCTCTGTACAATCGTCCGAACAATATTTGCCCGCAAGCTTTCCGGACTCTTTGCACCACTTCACCTGCGTATGCATATCGCATACCTTTGTAGGTTCAGTTCCCTTTATAAAATATTCTTTCTTAGGCTTGTGACCGCTGTATCCGTCGGGACCCGATTCCTGTCCGCAAAGATCTCCGTTCGGAAGCAATCCCGAAATTCCGCATACCGTAACTTCTATTACATCGTCCGGAACTTCATCATACAGCTTTGCATCCGGAAGTCCTTCATGCAGACTGTTCATAACAGCTCTCCAGAACGGTGTTGCATTATACAACGCACTTGTTCCCAATGTAAACCCGTGAACAAAGTCGTCATGGCCTATCCACACTCCGCACGTATAATACTTTGTATATCCAAGATAAGCAATACCGCGAACATTTTCGTTTGTACCCGTTTTTCCCGCGCACTCAATACCCGGGTTTACGGAAAGATCAATCTGTATCGGGCACTCCGGTTTTGAAGCCGCTCTGTGAAGCCACTGCGTTATTATATACGCCGTTGATTCCTTGAATACCTGACGGAATATCTGGCTTTCGGAGTTGTACAATTCTTCTCCGTCTTTATTGACTATTTTTGTTATGGACAGAGGTTCTCTGTATACGCCGCCGTTTGCCAGCGTAGCGTATGCGCCTACATATTCGGTGAGATAGCTTCCCGATGAACCGAGCGCCAGCAGAGACGGGCTGAGAGAAAGCATACTTTCCGATATATTGAGCGATCTCATATAGTTGTAAGATACCTCAGGCGTAAGCTTTGAAAGCAGTATTCTTACCGTCGGTACGTTGAGTGACTTTACAAGCGCATACGAAACGGATGTAGGTCCGGAATATGTCTTGTCTGCATTCTGAGGATACCCGAGCTTTGAATACCAACCGTCTATAGGTACCGGTATATTTTCATATACCATGTTGCCAAGGAGTCCCCTATCCAGTGCGGGACCATACACGGAAAGAGGCTTTGTTGCCGAACCGAACAGCAATACCGACTGATATGCTCTGTTGAGACCGAGTCTTATTGTAGGTTCTTTTCTGCCGCCTACTATCGCCGCAATATATCCCGTTGAATTGTCTATTACAAATACTGCGCACTGAGGCTGTTCCACACCTCCCGCACTGACATTCTGAGAAGGATCTTTAAGCGGCGGCCATGCGGTATATGAATAAACAGCATTTTCAACTGCCGTCTGCTTATCCACGTCAAGCGCCGTATATATTTTGAAACCGCCTGTTCTGAGGAGAGAACGCGCCTGTTCTATTCCTGTTTTACCTTCCCATCCGTTAGCCGTCATAAGTCTGTTTACCAGCTCATCAAGAACGTATTCTACATAATACTTGTGTTCATAGGTATAGTTCTTTGAAGTCGGAGTAACCTTGAGCTGTTCCGATTCAAGATCGTCAACATCAAACAACGCGTCATTGTACTCTTCCTCTGTTATGAATCCCACGGCATACATTTGTGTAAGAACGTAATTTGCTCTCGCATACAATCTGTGACGTCCCTTTTCACCGAAACCGCCGTCATCCTCCGAAAGCATACACAGCCTCGGATTATAATATGTCGGTGCATTTGTGGTTCCCGCCAGAACCGCGCACTCACGCAAGGTAAGTTCATCAAGGTCCTTATCGAAATAGTCCTCCGCGGCGGACTTAACTCCGTACAAAAGACCGCCCATCGGCATTATGTTCATATACCATTCAAGGATTTCTTCTTTTGAATATTCCTTTTCAAGCTGATAAGCAAGGTATATTTCCTGAATCTTACGTTTGTATGTCTGCTGCGACGTCAAAAGCGTAAGCTTCAACACCTGCTGAGTTATAGTACTTCCGCCGGATACGGAGCCTCCGCTGAGGTTGCTCAGGAACGACGCGAATATACGTTTGAAGTTAAATCCGCTGTGCTCAAAGAACGACTCATCTTCACTGGCAACGACCGCATATTTAAGCATTGTAGGTATTTCGTCATAGCTTGCCCACGATCTGTTTTCAAGATTATAGTATTCTGTTATAAGATTACCATAGCAGTCGTATATAAAAGACGTCTGAGCATTGTTCTCTATTTTTTCAACGCTGAGCTCCGGTGCCGAAGCAATATACGCCCTTGCAACGCCGAGACCTATTCCGAGGCAGGCAAACCCTGCCAATATAACAAGCAACAGACAAAGTCTGCAAACAGAAACGCCTATCGATACCAAAAAGAACGGGCGTCTGTCCCTTACCCACATACTGTGGCGTGCTTTGCCTTCATCGTCTTCCTCAGCCTTTTCATCTTCATCATGCTCATCACGAATATTATGTTCAGGCCTTGTCTCAAGCCTTCCTATGTCCATAACAGGCATATCAATATCAGACTCGGCATCAGCGTTCGTCGAATCCTCCTGACGGGTATGAATCCGTGTTGCGGCAAGTTCATCTTCAACACTGCTGTGCTGTTTTTCCTTTTCGGGTACACGACTGTTTACATCTACCGCATCCAATTCCTTACCGTATTCGGCAGGCTTTGCATTTTTCTGTACATCGGACCCGGCAGGCTTAGGAGTACGTATTTTCTTTACCGTATTTTTTACCGCACTCGCTATCTTGCCGAAAAACATCGCCACCGCGGCAAATACTGCCATGCATACCGCCTTAAAACCGTTTTTACCGTCATGATTGTTGTTTTGTCTTTTATACGGTCTGTTTTCCGATTCCGCCTGCTGTTCGTGTACGGTTTCGTTTTGAACGCGGTCTTCCTGCTTTGAAAACAGTTTTTTGACATACAAAACCGCTTTACGGAAAAATGCTGTCAATGCGGCGCGTACCTTAAGCCATATGTTTTTTGCCCCGCTGCCGATTTTTTTCATGTTTTCCGCAGAAAAGAACGCCTTTACCTTCACCGCACAAGCCGCAAAAAATCGCTTTACCGAAGCCCATACCGACCCCATATTCTCTTTGAAGCCGTTTTTGCCCGCCTCATGCATAGGAGGTTTGTCCGCACCTTTCATTTTGTTTGTAACTTTTGATTTGATCTTTCCGAACCACGCTACTATTCGCGTATCCCGGAATTTATTTGACTTTTTCGAGTCAGACATAATAAAATTTACATCCTTTCCTGATGATTGCACTTTATCCGTATCACGTCAAAAATGCAAAAGAATCATTGCCCGAGCCGATACAGAACATTGTTCTGCAATATCAGCTCCGCAAACAGGCAATAACATTGAAATGCCCGTCGGCAAATTAAAGCCCAATAACGCTTATATATGTAAGTATATCACTTTTGTCAATGCCTGTCAAGAAAATTCGGAACTGTCAGACATAACGCAGTATTTTCACCCAAATTCTGCCTTTTCTGCTTTCTCCGCTTACCGACTTCAATATTATTTTACCCTTTCCCCGCAATGATATTACATCATTTTCCTTTACATTTTGTGACGGCGTACCGATTATTCTGTGATTCAGGCTTACAAGCTGCTTTTCGACTGCCGATTTTGCCGTTTCTCTCGACAGTCTGAATCCCTCGGCTATAACGCAGTCCAATCTCAGTGAAGCAACCGTTGCATTTATTTCCTCGATTTTGACTTCGGGAATCCTCACCTCATCAAAGGACGCACGTTTTACACTTACGTTCTGTCTGCCTATTTTAGTGAAATTTTGTTCTATATAACCGGCAATATCTTTCATTACAAACACAAAGCATTCGTTCCCGAACACAAGAATATCCCCCACCGCGTCTCGCTCGATGCCAAGCCCCATAATGCTTCCCAATATGTCTCTGTGCCCGACCTCGGCGGCATACTTCACCGAAAGTACAGTGAACGGCAATTCATCTTCATCAATTTCATAATTTTCATCGGGTAAAAGAATGGCTACGCAGCGTTCTGCACTGTCGTAGCCACCAAATAACCTGCAATGTGAATCAAGAAGATGAAAAACGGATTCACAGTACGCCTGTTCCTGCTGTGTGAGAAAAAATGTTGACGTAGGACAATATCTTTTTATACACATTGCGTCCAGATCAAGAAGCCTTCTCCCCAACAGCGCCTCTTCTTTGCTATTCGCAAGAAGCTCCGTTTTCTTCTGTCTTTCTTTATTCATGTCAATTAGCCAATATCTCGGAAACCGTATCCGTTTTTCCCTTTCTCTTCGCCATAGTACGCTGAGCCATAACAAGGCTGTAATAAATACCTTTCTTCTTCAGAAGCTCGTCATGCGTACCCATTTCAACAATCTTACCTTTATCCATAACAAACAGTCTGTTTGCATTCTTGAGCGTCGAAAGTCTGTGCGCAATGGCAAATGTTGTTCTTCCTTCAATAAGTCTCTGCAAAGCCTCCTGTATCTGAGCCTCTGTTTCAACGTCAAGGGCTGACGTTGCCTCATCAAGTATCAATATGGCAGGGTCACTGAGAATAGCTCTTGCAATCGCAATTCTCTGCTTTTCGCCTCCGGAGAAGTTGCTTCCGCCCTCGGCAACCCACGTATCATAACCGTCCGGAAGGTTGATTATAAACTCGTGAGCATTAGCAATTTTTGCGGCTCTTATTACTTCCTCGCGCGTTGCGTCCGGCTTTGAATATCTTAGGTTTTCAAACAGCGGACCGCTGAACAGGAAGTTTTCCTGAAGAACTACACCTATCTGGCTCTTAAGAGAGCTTTGCTGTATGTCTCTTATATCCTTGCCGTCTATTTTTATGCTTCCCTCGTTTACATCATAGAAACGACATATCAGGTTAGTAAGCGTACTCTTTCCCGAACCGGATCTTCCTACAAGACCTATCATCTCACCCTTTTTAACAGTGAAGTTGATGTCATTCAAAACGTGGTCGTATGAATTGTAACCAAAGCTTACTCCCTCAAATTCAATGTTGCCGTCGATCTTGTGCTCGGTGCTTGTGGTCTGATCTCTGATTTCAGGCACCTGGTTGAGTATCTCGTAAACACGCTGAACGGATATCATTGAGTTTGCAATTTCTCTGGGCATTGTAATGAGCTGGTTAAGCGGAGCATAGAACTTCTGCACTATTGTATTGAACGCAACAAGCTCGCCGAGCGTCATTGTGTTGCCGATAATCGCAAGGCTTCCGAAGAAATATATTGCATACTGACCGAGATACAATATTATCGAAGTAAGCGGTCCGAACCATTCTACAAGAATCTGGCTCTTTATATCCTGATCGGCAAGATTTCTTGCGAGTCTGCGGAAAGCCTCCGTTACTCTCTTCTCCGTACCAAACACCTTAACCACTCTTATACCGCTTACAACGTCATGAAGTTGAGAGTTCGCGTTATCGCTTGCAATACGGAGTCCCTTGAACACCTTCTTCATAAATTTACTCCATGCCACTCTCTGTATATAGAACGCAAGCGGCGTCGGAAGCATTATAACAAGCGCCAGCTTCCAGTTCATCTGCAGCATAAGCACGGAAGCGACTATAAACAGGAATAAAGCTTTTATAAGGTTTACGGATATGAGTCTTATAAAGTTGAGTATGGCGTTTGTGTCCGAGAATGTACGGTTCATAATATCGCCCGGGGTAGAATTGGTAACATATCCTACCGACAGGCTCTGAACCTTATCGAATATTTCTTTTCTGAGCCTTTTAATAAATCTCTGAGTAAAGTTATTATCGGATATAGCCGCAATAATATTAAGTAAAAATGCGCCGATACCAAGACCCACAACTATAAGCATATATCTTAAAAACTGCTCTTTTGTACCGTTTCCGCCAAAGCATTCGTCAACTATCTTCTGATAATATTCTACTTCCTTGAGCGAAAGCACTGTTGTTATAAGATATATAACAAGCGAAATAACCATAAATATCATATACGGCTTCGCCATAACCATTATCTGTTTTATCGCATTACCTTTTTTACTGCACTTCGGACAAAGATTGGTTCCTCTTATAAGGATACGTCCGCATACCGGACAGGTTTTATCATTGTCGTTATTGTAGAGCTTTACAGGCTGATTTGCCGCCATCTGATTCAGAATCTGCACAATATATCCGAATCTTACAACGTTTGTCATGGAAAAACGCGCTATAATAGTAACTCTGCCGTCCACAGTCGCTTTTATAAATGCATTTCCAACCATCGGTTTAAGCAGAAAATCCTTGCAGTCCGCTATGTATTCGACTCTTTCTATCTCTCCGTCCTGCACCGTAAGCCATTTATCCTCGCCGATTACAAACCAGCTCTCGTTTCTCCTCTGCCCGACAACGTCCATGCCTAAAGGCACTGCGTATAATATTTCGGTCATAAGAGACTGCAAAACCTTAAGTTTTACCTTCTCAGGTAATTCATAATCAAGTTTCATAATGATCTAATCAGACCTTTGCCAACGCAAAGGCTCTCCTTTCAAATGTTAAACGCAGTTACATGAACATTTCGATCTTTTTTCTGTCCTTGGAATCCAGTTCCGAAAATTTGGGAATCTGGAATCTGTTTCCGTCAACATCGTAAATCATTACTTTGTCGCCGGAACCGACCTGCAAAACCGTACCTCTGCCGAGATACGTTGTGAACTTGCACTGTCCCTTATCGGTATCCACAACCCAGTATCTGTAACCGAATTCTTCGCGTATGGATACAACCTTTTTTACCGACGGCGCAAAATAACGCAGTTCAAGATATTTATCCAATATTTTTCTTGTTATGTCGTCAAATTCGTTAAGGTCGCGGATTATACCGATTTCCTTTTTCTTGTTATTGCCTATTTCACGTACCTCGTCCTTATCGCTGTCGTCATCGTCTCTGACAGATATGTACTGATCCGGATTCGTGAAAGGGAAGGATCTGTGCAACTGAACGCACGGATAGTGTACTCCGTTCAGGTCCAGTGTAAGTATATGGCTTTCTGTTATATTGAATTTAGCTGTTTTTGGGTCTATGAATTCGATTTCAACCGAATCTATAATGCTTTCACTCATGATATATCTCCTTATTTAATCAAACGCCCTTTGTCTTAAGCGCCTCTGCCTGTTTAAGCATAAGTCTGTAATATACGCCTTTATTTTTAACAAGCTCGCTGTGTGTACCCATTTCGGTTATTTCGCCATCCTCGATAACTATAAGTCTGTCTGCATTTCTGAGTGTTGACAGTCTGTGTGCAATGGCAAGCGTTGTTCTGCCGTTTGTAAGATTATCGAGCGCGTCCTGAATACTCATTTCCGTTTCGGTATCAAGTGCCGCGGTAGCCTCATCAAGAATAAGTATCCTCGGATTTACAAGTATGGCTCTGGCAATCGAAATTCTCTGTCTTTCGCCGCCGGACATACATCTGTAACCCGCACCTATCTTGGTGTCGTAACCTTCGGGCATAGCTTCTATAAAGTCATGCGCCTTTGCAATCTTGGCAGCCGCAATAACGTCCTCGCGTTTTGCTTCCGGATTTGCAAATGCTATGTTTTCAAGCACAGTGCCCTGGAATATGTATGTATCCTGAGATACAAGCGCAATATTGTCGCGCATTGTTCTCGTTGCGATGTCCTTTATGTTGTAGCCGTCTATCGAAATAGAGCCCTCGTCAACATCGTACATTCTTGTGATAAGATTTATAAGAGTGGATTTTCCTGCACCGGAATGACCGACAATGCCTATCATTTCTCCCGATTTTATATCTGCGTTAAGATTTTTGAGTATAGTGAGATTAGGTTCATATCCGAAACTTACGTTCTTTATGTCGATATCGCCTTTTACTTTATCTATGACCACAGGATTTCTGGATTCTTTGACATCCGGTTCGGCGTCTATAAGATCGTACATTCTGCGTGCGGAATTCATTGCGTTTCTCCACCATTCCATAAAGCTGGAGAATGACTGAATAGGCGTAAGCATCATGCCGAAGTAAGAGAGAGTACTTGCCAGAATACCGTATGACATTGCCGTACTTCCGTTAACAATGTCCATACCGCTTATAAGCCATATCGCATACGTTACAAGACTTATTACCAATCCGTATATAGGATTGAGAAGATTTACCGTATAGCAAAGCTTGTAGTTTATCTTGAAACATTTTTCATTTATTTTATCAAATCTGCTGATTTCATTTTTCTCTTTACCGAAAGCCTTTACGACCTTCACGCCGCGCAAACTGTCGCTTACGTTTGAAGTCAGTTTTGCGCCTATGTTCCATGCTTTCTGGTACATTCTCCACATATATCTGTTTGTGACTTTGAGAATAACTACGATAACGAAAGCCGGGAATGCGGCAAGAAGTATTATCTTCCAGTTAAGAGTTATAAGCATGGTGATTCCGCCGACAAACTGAATTATGCTCATCAATGCAAACGGAATACCGCTTATAAAGAATCGTGCAATAGCGGTTGTGTCGTTGTTTATGTTGTTCATTATTCCGCCGATGCTGTTTTTTGTAAGAAACTTCATGGACATAGACTGGAACGACTTGAAAATATCCAGTTTAAGGTCGTACATCATGTTTTGCGCCATAATGTTCATATTTATGTTGCATATAACGATAAATACTGTATATAAAATATATGTAGCAACTATAATTCCGACTATAAGACCTGCCTTGCCGTACCACCAGCCGCCCGTTTCGGGATTAAGTCCCTTATCGAAAAGAATCGTACCGGACATATACGGCTGCACAAGCCCCAACGCGCTGGAAAGAAGTATCATTATAATCGCAATTATAATGTTCTTTTTATATTTCGGAATCATCTTCAGCAAACGCTTGAACGTGGATTTTCTGTTTGTGCACTTGGCGCAAACCTTAAGATCCTTGTTGATGTACATCATACCGCATTTAGGGCAGTATGCTTCATCATTTTTGTCTTTGAACTCTGCGAAATTGAGCGCACCGTCTCTCTTTATTTTCTCTATTGCATGAGATATCTTGGCAACATCCGCAACGCAGGCGTTCGTGTAAGCCGTAATTGCTTGCGGCTCTTTTGTTTCATCTTCAAACTTAATATACAGTTCTCCCGAAGCAACCAGATTGACAAGTCTCAATTCTTTTATGTCGCTCAGTTTGTATTCGAGATACGCTTTCTTTTTGCAAGGAATATTACTTTTTTGCTCGGCCGGTTTCCCTTTTTTTAAAACAAATCCGTTATATACCTTACTTACTGTCTTATCATACTCCACTGTCAGAAACGCGATTTTGTCGATACAAAGGAATACATATGTATCTCCGAATCCGCCGTCGAGAGTTCTGTCACAGCAGGCGGTAAGTAAGACGCTCTCCGGTCTCATGCCTTCCCTTACCAATATATCTACAATATATGGTGAGAAGAGTTCTGTTTCCATAGCACACCCTTAGGATTTATTTTCATTTCTTACGGCAATATGACAATTTTTGCAGTATTATACCCAAAAATTTACGGCAATACCGATTACGGGAGCAAAGCAAGCAAAACAACAAGGGGGGTTGTAATCAACCATGCTCACTGTTTGGCATCACTTTCACAGTGGACAGTAAAGATTCTGTTCCGGAAACTCCGTAATAAAACCGTTACTCAAACAACACCCGCGTTTTGTATCGGATATTGTTTCATATCCGCCGCCGAATGATAAAATAAATCTGCTCCTTTCATAATTGCCGTACCTGTAATACGGTTCGGCTTTGCCACTCTCGGGCGGTTGCATTATAACACAAAACACACCCCCTGTCAATACAAAATACCGTAATTTAACAATTTTTTTCATGCTTATTTTTAGACATAAAAAAACAGACTTTTCCGTCTGCAAATGTACTGTTTTTGCAGTCTGTGATATATTAGACACGCAGTTAACAATGCATACATTACTCGCAAAATCAACCTTTTCCGTTCCAAAACGCAAAAGCGGAAACGGTATTTTCATACCGCTTCCGCCTTTATAATCAAACCCGTCAGGTACTTCTCAGGCTCTCAAAAATACATATTCGCGTCCCGCAACAGCCTTGAACTCTGCGACATCGCTGTTGAAATCAGCTTCAAAGTCATGCTTCATTGTGCTTATTCCGTCATATTCAACTTTTATTACAGTATCATATACAGGTCTGAGAACTATTTTGACAGCCTTGCCGTCTTTCCATTCTATATCGACGTCAACATTGCCTCTTGCCTTAAGACCTTTTACAAAACCGTTCTTCCATGCGTCCGGAAGCGCAGGAAGTATCGAAATAATTCTGTCGCCCGTTTCGCCGTCGTGGCTCTGCAGGAGCATTTCCGCAACGCCCGCGGTAAATCCGAAATTACCGTCTATCTGGAACGGCGGATGCATATCGAACAGATTGTTTTCGCAGCACTTTTTCACAAATTCGGAAACGTGATTATATGCGGAATTGCCGTCACGGAATCTTGCAAAGAAGCTTATCGTCCATGCTCTCGACCAGCCCGTGCCCGCGCCGCCGTTTTCAAGACGTCTGTCTATTGCTTTTCTTGCGGCATTGTATATTGTCATATCCTTACGTGTAATGACATCCGCAGGATACAAGCCGTAAAGGTGGGAAACGTGTCTGTGTCCGAGCTCCGTCTCCTCGTAGTCCTCTATCCATTCGCAGAGATTGCCGTGCTTTTCCGACACCTTAAGCTTCGGAAGCTTCGGAATTGCCTCATTTATTTCTTTTATAATGCCGTCGTTTTCCTTTCCGAGAAGCTTTGCTGCCGCAACCGTCTTGTCAAACACGTCAAGTATTATCTCAACGTCCATTGTTGACGAATACGTAAGATACGTTCTTTCTCCGTTAAGCATAAAAGCGTTTTCCGGTGACGCGCTCGGCGCCGTAACAAGTCTTCCCGTTCCGTCGTCTATCATATAGTCAAGCAGGAATCTGCTTGCGCCTTCAAGAATCGGGTATGCCTTATTCTTAAGGAACTCTTTATCGCCTGTATATTCGTAGTGCTCCCAGAGATGTCTGCTGAGCCACGGACCGCTGAGCGGTGTAGCTCCCCACACGCCGTCATGCATACACGTCTTACCGAAGCAGTCAACAAGATGATGAAGCGTCCAGCCGCCCGCATGGTACATATTTTTTGCCGTTTCCGCACCCGGAATCGTAAGTTTTTCCAAAAAGTCATTGAGCAGCTCAGCCGTTTCCGCAAGATTGCACACATGAGCCGGCCAATAGTTCATCTGAAGATTTATGTTCGTGTGGAAATCGGCTCCCCACGGCATATCATAGCCCTCGCCCCATATTCCCTGAAGGTTAGCGGGCAGTGTTCCGGGATGAAGCGAAGACGTTATGAGAAGATAACGTCCGAAATTAAACGTTTTCTCCGCAAGTACGTCAACATACTCGCCTTCTCTTGCTTTAGCCTGAAGCTCTGTAATGTCAAGATCCGGATCATCATCCGTAAGCTTTATCGATACTCTGTCATAAAGAGACGCCATCTCGTCTGCCGTTTCTTTTTTATATTCGTCATATTTGTCCGGGTCGATTGCGTTTACTTTATCCATCGCTTCCTTGAGCGGTTCTATGCTTCTGTCTATGCTGAGCTCGGAAAAATCATAATCCGTATGTGAAGAATAAACCGCCGTAACATATGACGCTCCCGACGCCGTTATTACGTTTGCATTGCCGTCAAGCTTTATTTCTCCGTCCGAGAATACTTTCACCACCGCCGCAAAGCGCATATTGCTTCCGCCCTCGCCCTGGTGCGGCGTAGGAAGATCGACAAGCTGACCGTTCATCATTATATAATTGTCGTATGATCTTACCGAACAATCTCTGCCTCTTTCCATCGCAACGGAAATATCAAGCACAGACTTGTCGGCAGAAGTCTTTATTATCATTACGTCCTTTGCAAACGATATGAAATATTCTCTTTTTACGCATACGCCGTCCTGAGTATATTTTACATCGGCAATACCCGTTCTCATGTCAAGAGTGCGTTTATAGTCCGAAGCTTCCCCTTTAGCGTTATTTTTTATCAAAACATCGCATACTTCCTGATAAGAGCGCACAAACAAAGGCTTTCCGAGAAGATATTTGTCACACGCATCGTATGCCTCTTTGTTCTTGTCCTCAAGAATAAGCTTTCTTATTTCATCTATATGAGCCGCCCCGTCCGGTGCGTCCGCACACATTTTCTTGCCGCTGTATAACGTATCATCGTTCATCTTTATCTTATCGCACGATACGCCTCCGTACACCATGGCTCCTATGTGTCCGTTACCCATAGCATATGCTTCAAGCCAGCGCTCGGCAGGCTTTGACTCATGCAAATAATTGTTCATATAATATACATCCTCCAAAATAAAAGTTCATATATATTTTAATATATCACAGAAAATTTTGCAATACGTTTCTCAAAAATATTTTTGTTCTTATCATTGTGCTCACCTCATATCATATTAATATAATCAGATAAAAGGCAGGCACGGCATGGATATTGTTACAGATTACATAAGCTCGCTTTTGCCGCCGGTATTTGCAAAGTACATAAGCTCGCTGCCGCAGGCAAAGAAAAATATTCTTAAGGAAATAAGGCTTCGCATGGGAAAGCCTCTTGCGCTTGAATACGGAAACGGCTGTACATTTGCACAGGCGCAGGGCGTGGTCACCCAAGACGATATAACCGCGGTAATGGCACTTCTGAGCGATTATTCCGTAAATTCGGTAAAAGATAAGCTCAGGCGCGGATTTATTCCCCTTAAATACGGATGCCGCGCAGGCGTTGCCGGTGAGATTATAATCAAAAACGGAGAAATACAATTTCAGCGCAACATAAACAGCATAAACATAAGAATAGCCCGTGAATGTACGGGATGTTCCGACTCCGTTTTCAGCAGCATTTACAACGGCTCGCAAATATTCAGCACTTTGATAATATCTCCGCCCATGACGGGCAAAACCACGCTTCTGCGCGACATAGCACGCCGTCTCGGAGACGTTGCAAACGTATGCATAATAGATGAACGCGGCGAAATAGCGTCCTGCTACAACGGCATACCTCAGTTTGACGTAGGCAAAAGAACCGATATACTCGATTTGTGTCCCAAACCGCAAGGAATACCAATGGCAGTACGGAGTATGGCGCCCGACGTAATAATAACCGACGAAATAGGAAGCACCGACGACTGCCGTGCGCTCGCGGACGCGGCGCAATGCGGAGTAAGCTTTATTGCAACCATGCATTCGGACAGCATAGATTCGGCGCAAAAACGAGAAAGCACTCACAAGCTTTTCAACGACGGCATAATAAAAAGAGCCATACTGCTCGGCAATTCAAAAGGCGTGGGAACAGTTGAGGAAATTGCCGTGTTCTGATACCATATCTGAAAGGAAAATTCAAAATGAATCCTGTTTTGTGCGGAATAAGTATTTTTGTAGGATTCTCTGCCGGAACGTTTGCGGCGGCAAGGGTATCCTCCGGGCTTAAATATCTTGACGATCTCTGCTGCGCTCTCGAAACGCTCCATGACTGCATCTGCACGTATTCCTCCGGACTCGGAGAAGCAATATCAAGCGGAAATATAGATAAAAAGTGCGTTCTGTTCGATGATATCGCAAAAAATCTGACTTCAGGCAAGCCGAATTTCGCCGACATCATAAACAATTCCCCGTACAACCCCGAAATAAAATCACACCTCACCAGATTGTTTGAAAACATAATCCACGGCGAGGAATCCGAAATAATCAAAAGCTTTGACATAACGCTCAGCACCGTAAAAAAATACAGAGACGCCGAACGCATAAAAAAAGAAAAAAATGCCCCTCTATATAAAAAAGCAGGCTTACTGCTCGGCATAGGCGCAGCAATACTTTTTCTTTGATACACGTATTACCAACGTAAAACATAATCCCGTCGGCAGAAAGGAAAACAAATGCAGATTGACATTATATTCAAAATAGCGGCAATAGGAATAATTGTCGCCGTATTGAACCAGGTACTCGTAAAGGCGGATAAATCAGAAATAGCAACGCTCGTAACTCTCACAGGCGTTATAATCGTTCTGCTTACGGTAATAAATCTGGTAAGCGAACTCTTCACTACCATACGCTCGCTGTTTCAGCTGTAAAGTATGAACATATTAACCGTATCGCTTCTGGCAATCGCCGCAACCGTATTTATAATTGTTATAAAAGAGCTCAAACCCGATTTTGCCGTTCTCGTGAGCTTATCGTTCGGTATAGTAATAATGCTGTATCTGGTTGAACCCATTTCACAGACAATATCCGCATTTTCGCAAATCGCCGACCGCTCCGGAATAAGCAGTGATGTCCTCACGGCCGCAATAAAAGTTATAGGTATAAGCTTTGTCGCCGAATTTGCCGCATCAATATGTACAGATGCGGGACAAACGTCCATAGCATCCAAAGTAGAAGCAGCAGGAAAAATCATAATACTCACATTAGCGCTTCCCATAATAACAAGTATGCTTGATTCCCTGTTTTCCATATTATAACCAACGGAAAAAACATATGAAAAATAAAAACGTATTACTATTGTTATTTTGTATTATATCTTTTACATTTATTACGATTATGCTCATCCCGCACGAAAGCTTTGCATATGACGTCGGCGATACCGTGGATATCACACCCATAATAGAAGAAGCTCTTGACGGCACGGACCTTTCTCCATGGCAAAAATTCGTATCGGGAAACGAGCTGTTCGCCGACATAACGGACAACAGTCAAAGCGTTCCCGAATACTTAAAAAAACTCATAAAAGGCGAAGCGGTGCTGTCGTTTGACGGATTTATAAACGCTTTGTTCTCACGCTTCATATCCTCCGTCAAAAGTCACATGGGACTTGCCGCAATTCTGCTCGGCATTGCACTGATATGTACGGTGCTCGAAAAGTTCTCAAAAAGCATTTTCAAAGGCAGCATATCCTCTGCGGCGTCCGGAGTACTGTTTTTTTCTGCCGTGGGACTTATAATAAAAGGCTTTGCCGAAACCACCGCCACGTGTACGGATTGCATAAACAATATGTCCGATTTTACGGATAAAACATTGCCCATACTCATGACGTTCGTTACCGCCGTCGGAAATTCCTCATCCTCCGGCATACTTCAACCCGGCATACTCATGATTCTCGAACTTACCGTAAAGCTCATCAACTGCATTATCATTCCTCTGTTGACCGCATCCGCCGTGCTTTCAACTGCGTACAACATATGTCAGCAAAAGCCTTACGCCGATATATCCGGTTCCGTAAAAAAACTCGCCGACTGGATAATAGGAATAATGTTCACGCTGTTTTTCGGCTTTATATCCATACAGAAGCTCACCGCGTCCGCATTGGACGGAGCCTGCATAAAAACAATAAAATATACGCTTTCTTCATTTTCTCTGTACGGCGGCTCATTCTTATCCAAAAGCTTCGACATCGTAACAGGCTGTGCCGTAATAATGAAAAACGTACTCGGCGGAATAGGAATGATAATATTGCTGTCAATATGCGTATCTCCCGCTCTGGAACTGCTTGCGGTATCTGTCGTTTACAGAATATCTTCTCTTTTCATATCTCTCACAGGCGAAACACGTATATCCGGCTGTCTCAATGACATAGGCAAAATATACGGAACAATGTTCCTGTGCATAATGACATCGGCTGTACTGTTTTTCATGCTGCTTTCCGTCATAACCGCCGCAGGAAACACTCTTGCCGGAATATGAGGTAAATAAAATTATGGATACATTCTATTCTGCAATAAAAGCTCTCACAGGCATAGCGGTACTATACTTTTTGTGCGACGCGCTCATTTCATCCGAGAAATTCAAGCCCTATGTGCGCCTCGTGCTCGGTCTTGCAGTAGTCCTGACCTTGGCAAAACCCATAACCGCTCTGCTGAAAACCGAGCCCGACATCATGTTCAACATAGATATACCGTCCGAAAACGACAGTCTCCGCGATGACATCGAAAATATATGGAGAGGTCATTCAAGCGGCTCTCTCAGAACATTTGTCGGCGATATTCTTTGCGAAAGCTTCCCGTCATACAAATTCACCGTGCGCACATACAGGCACGAATCCGGATTATACCGGATATACGTAACCGTATATGACAATATTCCGCAATCCGATATCAGGGACGTAAAAAATTTAATTTGCGCTAAAACAGGTATATCGGCAGATTACGTGAATATATATTTACAGAATCCGCAAACAAAGGAGGACACACAATGAACAACGGTTTTTTCAGGCGATTTTCGGATACGCTTAAAGAATTCGGCAAAAAAGACGCCGCCATATGCGCGGCTGTGGCAATAGTCATAATAATACTTGCGGCAAACATATATATAAACAAAAACAAAGACGCCCCTGCCGGCACATACGCAACGCCTGCCGCCTCTCCTCAGAAAAGCACCGCGACAGATATTGAACTGCGGCTTGAAAATATTCTCAGCAAAATAGACGGCACCGGTAAAATCGATGTAATGATAACATATCAGACATGCGACGCCTCAGCCGGACAGGAACAGCCTCAGCCGCTCGGTGCGGTTATAATAGCCGAGGGCGCGGATAATCTTGAGGTCCGCATAAAAATACAGCAGGCGGTTCAGACTGCACTCGGTATAGAAGCCCGTCAGATAAAAATTTTCAGAATGGGCAAATAAATACTGCGGTATAATCAACAGCATATCAGAATATGATATAAATATATAAACCTGAAAGGAGCATTTTATGAAGATTAATTGGAGTTACTTTACTAAACAAAGGGGTATTGTTATAGTAAGTCTTGTGATGTGTTTAGTAATTCTGGGCAGTGCGAACTACATATATACAAGAAGTCAGAACAAAGTTCCGGATATTCCTTCCGCACAAGAACCTGCAGACGGCAAAGGCGGCACAACAGATCCCGATGACAGTAAAGTAAGCACGCCGGACGGTGACGACAACAAAACCGTATCGGCACAGCCAAACTACTTTGAAGCGTACAGAACAAACCGTCAGAGCATAAGAGATATGGAAATGCGTTACGTGCAGACAATTTCCGACAATCAGGGTTCCGATGAAGCCGTGAAAAAGGAAGCCGAACAGCGTCTGCTTGAAATTGCATCGCTTATGGAAAAAGAACTCAAGCTTGAAAGTCTCATTAAGTCCAAGGGATTTGAGGACGTAATAGCATTTGTGGAAGACGGATCCGTAAATATAGTCGTTAAAGCGGAAAAGCTTACATCTGCTCAGGCAACAAAAATATTGAAGTTAGTAGTTGACGAAACAGGCGAAGCTTCCCAGAATGTTACCATAATCACAAGAGTATGACCACCCCAACCTGCAAAGACGTCCGCTTACACGTTTTGAGTAAACAGACGTCTTTGTTTTTTACATTATATAACCGTTCATAAGGAATACCGTCATAACAACTATTCCCAATAAATATTCTGCCGCAAGCACGACTCCCCGCACCCACTTATTTTTGTCAAGAACAAGCGCATACGAAATGTACATCGGAAATGCCGCCATCATGTATCTCGCGCCGCTCAGCAGCCAGCTTACCGTAAGCGTAAGAAACAGATACGCCAGCGCATATATGTTGTACAGGAACGGCATCTTTTTATGCTTTATGTAAATAGCCGTCATAGCCGCTATGGCCGCTGTCATGTTGGCAAACCACAAACACCATTTCTGATCCAATCTTGTGTTTTCACCCAAAAAATATTTGAAATGATTCGTCACATTCTTTAATATGCAGGATATCTCATTGTACCAGTGTTCTTTCTGATACACCATAAATCTGAACCAATCTCCGGTAACAATCTTGTTTATCAAAAGATACACACCGAACCCCGCAAGAATCAAAAAAGCAGGCAAAAGTCTTACTGCAAATCTTTTGAAATCAAAATGTCTTTTGCACGCAACCGTAATAAGCCATACTCCGTACGGAATAACAAATATCAATCCGAAATTTTTGGTAAGCGCCGCAAAAAATCCGCATATTCCCGCCGCAAACCAGTTTTCCTTTTTCAACATGAACATAAACAGAAGCGACAAAAACAGAAATGTCGATTCCGTAAACGGCAGAGAAAAGAAAAACCCGAACGGATTGAATATAAGCAGCAATATTGCAGTCTTTGTCGTCTTTTCCGAGAAATCAATGCGCATAAGCTTGTACATAACCGCAATAGACAAGCTTATGAAAATATTCGGCTGAATAAAAGCAGCAGCTCTTATGCTTCCTCCGCACAAATACGACAATCCTCTCACAAGCAGCGGATACAACGGATAAAACACAATATGAAAGCGCGGATCACCTTCATTTCTGTAACCGTACCTCGCAATACCTATATAATGATGAGAATCCCATTTCGTAAGCTCGCTGAAAACATTTGTAAATGAAAATGTGTAATCCTCGCTGAAAACCGATTTGAAAACAAACGCAAGCACTGTTGTGGATATGCGTACCGCAAAATATATACCTATAAGAACAAGTATTTGATTAGTCTCGTTTTTTGTTGGCGTCAGCCGAAAAACAGGCTCGCCTTTCTCATAAAATCTGCCCACATACGAACATTCGCCGTCAGTCCCTGCATAGCTTTTCTTCAATACCTGTATAAAATAAAAAATTGCTCCGAATACCGCCAGAACCAAAACAAAATTCCATATATGTTCGTACAAAATTATTTGTGTTTCCATATCAAATCCGCCTTTGTATTGCCGTTATTATTATATAATATTTACCGTTCATTGCAGTCCGAACCGTCCGCAAGAACGGTGCATATATCAGTTTCTTGAACATTTTTCCGCATCAATTGCAAGCACCAGCATCAGCACATGCAGTGCATCACCCGGATTTTGTACATCTATTGTGTACGTATCCGTCCACTTCCACAGCTCCTTTGAAACGGTTGCAATCTCCTGCCCCGATGCATTCTGTATCGTATAATCCCATTCAAGCCAGTCGCCATCAATCTGCCAGCCGTTGCAATCGATACTGAACTTCGGTTTGAAAAAAGAAAACTCCTTGTTTATGCAACCGATATAATCGTTACCGATATACATTTCAAATTTCGGCAGCCATGTTAATACCTTTTGTTTTACCATGCCGACCTCATTGCCCGCCGCATCGTAAATTTTGAGCAGATGCCCCCACGAAAGCTCGCCCTTGACAACATATACCGTATTTCCCGCTTCATCGTATATATCGTAGCTGTCAAACCACGAAAAAAATCTTTGTTTGAATAACAGTTTCATTTTGCTTCCGCCTTTCTTTCAGTTACCGATTACAGCTTTTTACAATTAAACGCATTAACTGTTATGCTGTTACAGCACAAATTGCCTTCCTCAAAAGCTTCGCTTTTGCGCAATTTTGAAGCGTTATAAAATTGCGCAAATTTTATGTTTTCAGCAATTTTATAACGTTGTGAAAATAAACACAAAAAGACTGCACAGTTGTGTTTATTATATTATAAAATCGTCCTGCTGTCAACATTTCTTACTTTCGGCGCATAAACACTCAATGCCAATCAGCCGCAAACGTACAGCATTATGCTTATGATATGCCTCAGGGGCATATTGTTTTCTGGGGTCAAGGGAGACGCAATGGGAACATTTGTAAAACTCCTTCTTGAAAAAAATACATTTTATGGTATACTTGAAGTAAAGTGAAAAAAATTTACGCGCATCAAAAAAAATTTTAAAAAGAGTGAGTGTTTTTATCATCTCAATCGTATAATAAATACTCGGGGGGAATTTATGGATATAACGGGGCAGGACGCATACAACCGTTTCTTATCGGGTGACGACACTGCATTTGACGAAATACTGGATTTATATCACAACAGTCTTATATTCTTTATATGCGGATTCGTACATAATGTTACCGTTGCGGAGGATCTGGCGGCAGATACATTTGCAGAACTGATTCTGCATCCGCACAGATATAACTTTTCCGTAACGTTGAAAACATACATTTTTATGATCGGCAGAAGCCGTGCCATTGACTATCTGCGGCACAATTCAAAACTGAATGTAATATCGGAAGCTTACGATTACACGCAGGAACCCGATTATCATCTGCTTGAAGACGATATCATTCTTGACGAACAAAAAAAGCTTCTGCACGACGCCGTAATGCGTCTTAAAGACGATTATAGAACTGCGGTTCACCTTGTTTATTTTGAGGAAATGTCATGTGAACAGGCAGCAAAAATTATGAAGAAGAATAAAAAACAAATCGAAAATCTTCTTTACAGAGCAAAAAACGCACTCCGTAAAAATTTAAGAAAGGACGGTGAACATTTTTGAAAAACAGAGAAGAATTCAAAGCTCTTGTATATAAAAAATACGAAGAAAAAAAATCAAAGCAATACCGTCTGCGAAAATACTGCGCCGTGCTGCTTCCTCTTTCCGCAGCCCTGATTCTGTGCTGTATACTTATACCGGGGCTCATTCAACTTAAAGACGATCTTCGATTTGAGGTCTCGGGTCGGATGAATTATATATCGATATCCGTCAATGCTCCGCAGCATACTCCCGATTCCTCGCTCCCGGATAATCCTACCTTTTCTCCCGAACCTGAACCGCCTTACAATACACCCGATATCAATGGTTTGATTGAAGCTCCTTCCGCAAAAGATCTCATACAAAATCTGAAAAACGGCAATATTACAATAGGCAAGCCTTCCGAACCTTCAACCGGCAGTTCATATGACGGAGACTATAACGGGAGCTACTACGAAAACTGCTACACAATCGATGTATGGTACGATTCCACAAGAAAAGTACAGTACAAATTTTACGACAGAAGCAAAGAACTGTACGCAAACAATGTTAAAATAAAATTAAGCATCGCACAACAAACAGAACTTTCAAACATTCTGAAAAAATACGCATTATGAAGGAGATAAAATATGGAATTTATTAAGATGAAAATTCTGCCCTGTATTCTTTGCCTGACAATACTGACCGCTACAGTACTTGCCGCAAGCGGATGTACCGCAAAGGTGCAGGCGGCAAATCTTATGAAGGGCATAAAACGCCAAAGTGTATCCGGCTTGACTCCGGACGACGAATTTATATACAGCTCGGCGGATTTTGCAGTAAAGCTGTTCCGACTTTCACGCTCAGACAGAGAAAATTCCATGATATCACCGTTATCGGTCATGCTCGCACTCGCAATGACAGCAAATGGAGCTGACGGCGAAACAAAGTCCGAAGCAGAACGCCTGTTGGGGGGAAACATTCCGCTTGAAAAACTTAATCGCTATCTTTACAGCTATGCAGAATCATTGCCGTCCGAAAATAAAGAAAAACTTAATATCGCAAATTCAATATGGTTCAGAGAATCACGCCTGACTGTCGAAAAGCAGTTTTTGCAGACAAACGCCGATTATTACGGTGCTGATATATATGAATCCGCATTCGACAAACAAACGCTTAAAGATATAAATAATTGGATAAAAAACAACACGGACGGTATGATAGACAAAATGCTTGACAATATAGATTCCGAATGTGTTATGTACATTATAAATGCAGTAGCATTTGACGCCGAATGGCAGACCAAATACAAAAAGTCGGACATATACGACGGCAGATTCACAGCGGTAAACGGGGAGCAAAATATCGTATCAATGATGATGTCCGATGAATCAACGTATATAAAAACCGATGACGCCACAGGATTCATAAAACCGTATAAAAACGGCAATTACAGTTTTGTCGCACTTTTGCCCAACGAAGATATCAGAATAAACGAATATGTTTCTTCCCTCAACGGAGAAAAGCTTATAAATACTCTGAAAAGCGCAACAAACAGCGGTGTTACTGTGCATATACCGAAATTTACGTGCGAATACAGCATTGAACTCAACAACGCACTTAAAACACTCGGCATTGAAACCGCGTTTGATTGCGAAAAAGCAGATTTCTCAAAGCTCGGTAAATCCGATGCCGGAAATATCTATATAAACAATGTACTCCATAAAACATTCATTTCAGTTGATGCCCTCGGTACACGAGCAGGCGCCGCTACCGTAATAACAATGAAAGACGCAGCTGCGCCTATGGTTGAAAACGTTGTAAAGCTTGACCGCCCCTTCGTATATGCCATAATCGACAACAATACAAATATTCCTGTTTTCATAGGAACAATTATGAATA
>CAJLXE010000002.1 GCA_905210525.1 uncultured Clostridia bacterium
GGATGCTTTTTCGGCGGGTGCTGTTACGGGATCGAGAGTCAGTTTGGTTTTATAATCAACGGCAACGATTTTGTTCCCGGCCTGTGCGGGGTCAGACGGTTCCCGGTTCAGCTTCTTGAATCGGCGGTCTGCTTCATCATTTCGGCGATTCTCATGGTGCTTTATCGGAAACGCCCAAACCGTCAAGGCAGGTTGCTTCCGGCATATTTATGTATGTACTCTGTTGCGCGGTTCTTTATCGAATTTCTGCGCGGAGACAGCTACCGAGGCTTTGTCGGTTGTCTTTCGACCTCGCAGGTGATAAGTATTGCCTTGTTTGTCGTATCGTTGGTGATACTGTTAAAAACACGCAAACAGGCAACGGCTTGAGTCGCCATCAAAACAGTTGCATAGCAATACCAACCGGAGCTGACGCAAAATTGCCGCGTCAGTTCCGGTTTGATTATTTTATATATTTTTTTAGTCTTTATTGAGGTTCTTTTCTTATGCATCTTGCTGCTGCAATTTGCGTAAAACAAATAAGTGACAATATCTAATAAAAGTGGGTGACAAGTTATGATATCATGTAAAGAAAATATAATGTTCGCAGAAGCGCAAAAAACAACGTTTAAACCGAATTTTGTGATTCAGATACTTATTTTTATACTCGTAATGTTTATTGCCGAGATTATTGCCGGTGTTGTTACCGCAATACCGATGTTGGTATGGATGTTCGGCAACAGCGATATTGTAGGTGCAATCATGGCAGGAAATATCGGGATTGTTGAAGACCTGATTTCGGATATGCCGTCATGGCTTGTTGTTGTGCAGTTATTTGTGACGGCGGCGGAAACATTGGCGGCCGTTATATATTGCAGATATATAGAAAAACGTTCACTGCGTTCAATGGGATTTACAAAACAAAATCTGTTTATGTCATATGCGAAAGGCTATGTTCTCGGTGCGGCAATGATATCTGCTGCGTGCGTAATATGCGTTCTTACCGGAAATATGCGTCTTGTAAAATCAGGTACGGTAAATATGGCTTTGCTGATTGCCTTTTTGGCGGGATACATTGTTCAGGGGATGGCTGAAGAGGTTCTGGTGAGAGGGTATTTTATGGTATCGCTTGCAAATTCGTTGAAAATGAAAAATGCGACGGCGGTATCTGTACTTGTGAGTGCGGTGGTTTTTGCGGCAATGCATATGCAGAATCCGGGTATGACGTTGCTTCCGTTTGTAAATATTATGCTTGCAGGCATATTTTTTGCAGTGTATATTTTGCGCACGGATAATATATGGGGCGCTTGTGCGGCTCACAGTTCGTGGAATTTTTTTCAGGGACATATAATAGGCTCGAATGTAAGCGGCATAAGCACTTCCGTATCGGTACTCGTACCGGAAATAAACGGCAGCAGTATTATAACGGGAGGCGCGTTCGGACTTGAGGGCGGACTGGCGGTGAGTGCCGTTATGACGGCGGCAATACTTTGTATGCTGTTTATTCCGCGCAAAACGGTATGATCAAACAGACGTGTACCTGTTGACAAATTATGATAATAAAGGTATAATACATTTATGAATCAAAGAACTCTTAAAAAATTAGAATACAATAAAATATTGAAAATGGCATCGGAATATGCTGTTTCGGATATTGCCGCACAAAAAATAGAAGAGCTTCATCCGTATTCAAACGAAAAGGCTGTTCGCCGTGCTTTGGATCAGCTTGACGAAGTGTGTGCGTTTTTATCCAATACGGCTAAAAATCCGATTGATTACTTTAAAAACGTAAAACCGTATATCGAAAAAACAAAAATAGGCGGTGTTTTGCGTCCGCAGGAGCTGCTTGACATTCTTCAGGTGTGTAAGGCTGCAATAAGTGCCAAAAATTCACTTCTCGACTGCAAAATAATAGACACACTTCCTTTTTTGCAGGATACTGCCGTCAATATTTATAAGTGCAGTTCGCTTACCGATGAAATACGAAACTGTATTCTTCCGGAGGGCGAAGTTGCGGACGGTGCAAGTGCACAGCTCAGAGAAATAAGACGTCAGCTGAGACTTCAGAATAAAAATGTACGCGATACGCTTGACAGAATAATACGTTCGCAGGATATACGCGAATATTTGCAGGAAGCTGTTGTGACCGAAAGAAACGGCAGATATGTTATTCCCGTAAAATCCGAATTCAGAAGCCGTGTTCACGGAATAATACATGATCAGTCATCAACGGGTTCTACCGTATTTATAGAACCGGCAGGCGTTGTTGAAGCCGAAAATGAAATCCGACGTCTTGAATCCGAGGAAGCTCATGAAATAGAAAGGATTCTCGGCGAGCTGAGTATGCAGGTTAAAAACGACGCTCCGGATATATGCGATAATCAGGACACTCTTGTGATGCTGGATATAATTTTTGCAAAGGCAGGCTTTGCAAATGCCTTTGATTGCGTAAAGCCGGATATATCAGATAAACTTTGCGTAAACATAGTAAAGGGAAGACATCCTCTGATACCGCGCGAAAGATGTGTGCCTATTGACGTTTCCATAGGGGAAGCTTTCCGTACCCTGATAATTACGGGACCGAATACGGGCGGAAAAACAGTGAGTCTTAAGACAGTCGGACTGTTTATTCTGCTTTGTCAGACCGGATTCTTTTTGCCGGCGAGCCATGTTTCGATGGGCGTTTTTTCCGATGTGCTGTGCGATATAGGCGATGAACAGGCGATAGAACAAAATCTGAGTACGTTTTCGTCCCATATGACGAATATAATATATATACTTAAAAATGTAAAAGATAAATCGATGGTGCTGTTCGATGAGCTTTGCACGGGAACGGATCCTGTTGAGGGAAGCGCGCTTGCACGGGCAATCCTGTCGGAACTTTCCGAAAAGAATGTTCTTACGTTTGCAACGACTCATTACAGCGAGCTTAAAACCTTTGCATTTGAAACTGACGGAATGGAAAACGCTTCAATGGAGTTTGACATAGAAACTCTTATGCCGACATATAAGCTTGTTGTGGGAGTTCCGGGAAAAAGCAATGCGCTTGAGATATCCAAAAAACTCGGTTTGCCGGCTTCCGTGACGGAAAGAGCTCAGAACACAATGGATAAAGATGAGCTTAATGTAAACCGTCTGCTTGCGGATATAGAACATAATAAACTTACGGCGGAAAAAACAAAGCGGGAAGCAGAGATGCTCAGAACGCAGGCTGAAGACATGAAGCGTCGGTACGAGGAAAAGCTTGCACAGATAGCACAAAGACGTCAGGCAGAAACCGAAAAAGCAAAGGCGGAGGCGTCGCGTATAATAGAGGAAGCCGAGGAAGAAGCAAGGCAGATAATAAAGGATTTGCGCTTCAATGCGGACGGGTTACAGGGCAAAGATAAAAACGAGCTTATAGAAGCGTCACGTAAGAGGCTTGCCGATAAGAAAAAGGAATACGCAAAGACGAATTCCGGCAAGAAAAAGGCATCTGTTCTTACAATGGCGGATATAAAACCCGGAATGAATGTGTTCGTAAATCACTTGGGGACTACAGCAACGGTGCTTGAACCGGCAGGTCCGAATGAGGTGCTTTTGCAGGTAGGAATACTGAAAATGAAGACGGGAATAGACGATCTTGAACCGACGGAAAACAAGCCTGACGTAAAAATGCCGACTGAACGTAAAAAAATAGATATAAAAGCCGCAAATGCTTCTTCAACAATAGATTTGAGGGGGCTTACGGCAGAGGACGCATTTATAGAAACCGACAGATTCATTGATAATGCATTGCTGGCGGGATTGAACGAAGTAACTCTTCTGCATGGCAAGGGTACGGGAGCGCTGAGAACGGCACTTCATGAATATTTAAGAAAACATCCTCATTGCGAAAAATTCAGACTCGGACAATACGGCGAGGGCGATGCGGGAGTGACAATAGTAACTTTGAAATAGAGCATATCTGCTCAAAGCGGCATAATGCCGACAGAAAGGACAAAACTGTAAGTTATGGAGACATTATCGAGAAAATATATCGAATCGGGGAAAATTCCGCAGGATATAAAAACAGGCAGTCTCAGACAGGCACCTGTAAAAATAATGCAATTCGGGGAAGGCAATTTTTTAAGAGCTTTTGTCGATTGGATGATAAACAGAATAAACAAAGAAGGTCTGTTTGACGGAAGCGTTGTTGTTGTACAGCCATTGGAACGCGGTCTTGCCGATATGATAAACGCTCAGGACGGACTTTATACGCTGTATCTGAGAGGCATTGAAGACGGAGAGGTCAAGGTTGAAAAGGAAATAATAACCGTAATAAAAGAATGTGTCAATCCGTACGGGCAGTGGGAAAAGACAGTCGCTTATGCAGTCGGCGAGGAATTGGAATTTGTTATATCAAACACAACCGAAGCCGGAATTGAATTTGTCGAAGAAGATTTTGTTCCGGGACATTGTCAAAAAACATATCCGGCAAAGCTTACGTCGCTTCTTTATGCAAGATATAATGCGTTTTCCGGCGCAAAAGATAAAGGTATTACGGTGATACCTTGCGAGCTTATAGACAGAAACGGCGATAATCTTAAAAAGTGCGTTCTTGAGTATGTGCATTACTGGAATCTCGGGGATAAATTTGAGGAGTGGATAAACAGTGCGTGCGCGTTCCTCAATACGCTTGTGGACAGAATTGTTCCGGGATATCCGAGAGAAGAGGCACAGGCGCTTGCGGATGAACGCGGATATGCGGACAATATAGCCGACACGGGTGAGATTTTCCACTTCTGGGTAATTGAAGGCGATAAGAAGTATGCGGAAAGACTGCCGTTCCATAAAGCGGGACTTAATGTTCTTTGGACAGATGATATGGAGCCTTACAGAACGAGAAAGGTTCGTATACTTAACGGAGCTCACACAATGACGGTGCTTGCGGCTTATATGTGCGGACTCGATACGGTGGGCGAATGCATGAAAGATGCGGATATAAGCAAATTTATGCGCGACGGGATTTTTGATGAAATAATTCCGACGTTTGATTTACCGGAGGATGAAAAGCGCAGTTTTGCTTCGGCGGTGCTTGAAAGATTTGCAAATCCGTTTATAAAACATATGCTGCTCAGTATAAGCCTCAATTCGGTGTCAAAATATAAAGTAAGAGTTTTGCCGTCTGTGGAAGAGTATATAAAAAGATTCTCAAAGCTTCCGAAAAAAACAGTGTTTGCGCTTGCCGCGCTTATAAGATTCTACCGCGGAACGGTTATAGAAAACGGCAAGCTTAAAGGCGATGTGTGCGGAAGAAAATACGATATATGCGATATGCCGGATGTACTGGAATTTTTTGTGGAGGCATATAAGAATTACGGTAATGACAGTGAAAAGCTTATTGATGCGGTTCTCGGCAATGAAGCGTTCTGGGGCAAAGACTTGAGAAAGTACAGCGGACTGTGCGAAGCTGTAAAAGAATATTATGATGAGATATGCTCGGACGGGGCAAGAAATGCGGTAAAAAAGCTGAACGGTTGAACAAAGGGAGTAAATTGTAACAAATGAATAAGTATTTGCAGATAGATAAAAATGATAATGTTGCCGTTGCGCTTTGCGACATGAAAAAGGGAGAGACTTTTGAATATTCGGGAAAAACGTATTCGCTCGAAAATGATATTCCGGCAGGACATAAGTTTGCACTGCGGGACATTGCAAAAGGCGAAAATGCGGTTAAATACGGCTTCCCGATAGGTCACGCGGTAAGCGATATAAAGAGGGGCGAATGGGTACATACGCATAATGTAAAGACGAACCTTGAAGGTTTGCTTGATTATAAATATACGCCCGTGCCTGTCGAAGATATAAAACCGCATAAAGCAAGCTTTGACGGATATGTAAGAAGCAACGGAGATGTGGGCATCAGAAACGAAATCTGGATAATAAACACGGTAGGCTGTGTCAATAAAACTGCCGAAATATTGGCAAAAAAAGCAAATGAATTGCCGAATGCGGGTAAGGTTGACGGAGTGTTTTGCTATACTCATCCTTACGGCTGCTCACAGCTTGGAGATGACCAGCTCAACACGCAGAAAATTCTTGCGGGACTTGTAAATCATCCCAATGCAGGCGGCGTACTTGTTCTGAGCCTCGGATGCGAAAACAATAATCTTGAGAGCTTTATACCGGTTCTCGGTGATTACGATAAAAACAGAGTTAAATTTCTTGTTACTCAGCAGGCAGATGATGAAATAGAAGAAGGTTTGAAGCTGATAAGCGAGCTTATAGAATATGCGGCAGGCTTTGAACGTTGCAATGTGGACGCTTCAAGGCTCAGAGTAGGCCTCAAGTGTGGCGGCTCGGACGGATTTTCGGGTATAACGGCAAATCCTCTTCTGGGCAGATTTTCCGATATGCTCACGGCGTGCGGCGGAACAACTGTGCTTTCCGAGGTTCCCGAAATGTTCGGTGCGGAAACGATTCTCATGAACCGTGCGGAAAATGAAAGCGTATTTGAAGATATAGTTTCAATGATAAATAATTTCAAGCTGTATTTTACGAGATACGGTCAGAATATATACGAAAATCCGTCTCCGGGCAATAAAAAGGGCGGAATTACGACGCTTGAAGATAAGTCTTTGGGCTGTACGCAAAAGGGCGGTACGGGGATTGTAACAGACGTTCTTTCTTACGGCGAACACGCGCATAAACCGGGGCTTAATCTGCTCACGGGACCGGGCAACGATATTGTTGCTTGCACGGCACTTGCGGCGTCCGGAGTACATATGATACTCTTTACAACAGGCAGAGGGACTCCGCTGGGAGCACCTGTGCCGACAGTGAAGGTTGCCACAAACAGTGCGCTTGCAAAAAAGAAATCAAATTGGACAGATTTTAATGCGGGCAGGCTTATTGAAGATGAAAATCAAGAAGCGATAAGAGATGAATTTTTCAGATATGTGCTTGATGTCGCGTCCGGAAAGTGCCTTACACGCAATGAAGTCAACGGATATAAGGAGATTTCAATATTTAAGGACGGTGTTACGCTGTAAAATTAAATAAATTCATGATATTTGATACTTACCCTCTTGATTTTTATAGAAAAATAGCGTACAATATATGTATAAGGGTTAGTAGACGACAATTAAATGCTATGCGCATTTAACGGTTTTGTTTAACGTAAATCTGCATTTGAATCAAATTCGGGGTGGATTTGTGCTTTTATAAAATTTGACTGTAAAATCGGAAAGCATATGAATTTGTGTTTTACGGTTTTTAATACTTCACATAATAAGCGTGAACCTGCGATGTACGGGCATAGTGTTTGCGCTTGTCGTTATCATAAAAGGAGGAATATGTATGAATGTAACACTTGAAAACGAGAACGGAATAATTAATATCAGCAGTGATGTTATTGCCGCAATCGCCGGTAATGTTGCTTTGAGCAGTTACGGAGTTGTGGGAATGTCTGCACGCAAGCCTTCTGAAGATTGGGCTGAGCTTCTCGGCATAGAAAACGTTACTAAGGGTATCAACGTTGAAGTCGCAGATAATCAGGTTACCGTATCCTTGCATGTAATTATCAAATACGGTATTGCAATAAACACTGTTGCTGACAATATAATCAGCGCGGTTCATTATACGATAGAAAAGATGACCGGTATAAAGGTATCCTGGATAAAGTTTTTTGTAGAGGGTGTAAGACTGTAAAGCTTCAGTCTGCTTAAGGGTATAGGATTTTGTTTAACAGTATTAATGGAGCATTACTCAAGGATATGTTTTTTTGCGCTGCGCACAACCTTGAGGATAATAAATCGTTTATAAACGATTTGAACGTTTATCCCGTCCCGGACGGTGATACAGGTACAAATATGTCTCTTACTATGCAGTCTGCATTGAAAGAGACGTCGAAGGTGACAGAACTCACGGCAACCAATCTTGCAAACGCTGTTTCGACAGGTGCGCTTAAGGGTGCCAGAGGTAATTCGGGTGTTATATTGTCACAGCTTTTCAGAGGCTTTGCGAAGTCTCTTTTGGGTAAGGAAGATATAACAGTTGAGGATTTTGCGCTTGCTCTTAAGGCGGCGGCCGATAACGCATATAAAGCCGTTATGAAGCCTTCTGAGGGAACTATTCTTACGGTGGCAAGAATGACTGCCGAAAAAGCAATGGAACTCAGAAGAAGAGAGCAGCAGTTTGAAAGATTTTTTGAAGCAATATGCGCAGCAGCAAAAGCGGCACTTGATGCAACCCCAAATATGCTTCCCGTTCTCAAACAGGCAGGCGTTGTGGATTCGGGCGGAATGGGCTTTTACTGCATACTTTGCGGCTTTGAAATGGCGCTCAAAGAAGATTATACGCTGAATCTGAAAGAATATGAGACTTCTAAGGAAAAAGGCTTTGAAAGCTTAAATGCGGATGAATTTGTTGATGACCATTCGCTCGCAAATATAGAATTTGCATACTGTACAGAGTTTTTTGTGTATGAATCCGGTAATATTTTCCCGGCGAACATAGAGGATGTATTTAAGGCGGAGTTCGGTCCCAAGGGAGATTCTATGCTTGTAATACATCAGGACGGAGTTGTAAAGACGCACATTCACACGAATAAGCCTCTTGAAGTGTTGTCGTTTGCATTGAAGTACGGAGTGCTTCAGGATGTAAAAATAGAAAATATGCGTCTTCAGAACGAGGAAATCAATGCATCCAAAAAGGCGAACGAACCCAAAAAAGAAGTCGGCATAGTTGTTATATCAATGGGTGACGGTATTTCGGAAATATTCAAGTCTTTGGGCGCAGACGTCATAGTCGGCGGCGGACAGACGATGAATCCGAGCATAGAAGATATTGTTAAAGCAGTTGAGAAAGCAAATGCGGAACATGTTTTTGTTTTCCCGAACAACAAAAATATCATATTGGCGGCAGAACAGGCAAAAGACATATGTAACTGCGATATAAGAGTTATACCTACAAAGAGTGTTCAGCAGTGTATATCTGCTTTGATTATGTATAATCCGGACGAAAGTATTGACGAAAACGAAAAGCAGTTCAACGAAATATCCGCGCGTGTTGTTTACGGTCAGATAACGAGTGCCGTAAGGGATACAATAATAGACGACGTGGATGTACATGAGGGTGATTATATTGCTCTTGTAAAGAACAAGCTTAAGGTTTCGGGTCCCGACATAGTAAGCGTTGCCAAAGAAATGTTTGCTCAGATGATATCGGAGGACAGTTCTCTTGTTACTATATATTACGGCGAGGACACAACCGAAGAGCTTGCAAATGCTCTTGCGGATTATGTTCGTGAAACGTACGAATATATTGACGCAGAGGTGTATAACGGCGGTCAGCCGGTATATAATTTGTTGGTTTCGGTTGATTGATGGAAATATATAACGAAAACATTACAAAATTAAAGGGCATAGGTCCCGGAAATGAAAAGCTTCTCAACAGTATCGGAATATCGACTGTTGGGGAGCTTTTGCATTATTTCCCGAAAGGGTATGATTTTTATAAATATTACGAAAATCCGGAATATATAAGTGAAAGCGGCAAATGTATTTTTTATGTAACGTATGACGGCACAGCTGTGAGAAAATATTCTCCTCAGACGGGTTATTATGTAAAGTGGCAGTATAAAGAAGGCCGGAAAAATATTACGTTTACATGGTTTAATCAGCCTTACATAATAAATTCGCTTGAAAAAGGAAAAAGATATTGCGTTAAATGCGATATTGATTGTAAAAATTCATTGTTGACGTCGGTAAATCCGCGTTTTGACGGTAAGTACGAATGTAATGAAAGCGTTATGGAGCCCTTGTACAAGCTGCCTAAGGGCATAAGTGCGGCAAGATTTTCGGGCTTTGTAAAAAATGCACTCATACAGGCGGAAAACAGTTTTAACGATTACATTCCGGAAAAACTGCGCTTGAAGTATGATATACTGCCTCTGTGTGAAGCACTTGTACAGGTTCATTGTCCCGCGAACGAGGAGCAGGCGATAAACGGAATGAAAAGATTTATATTTGAAGAATTTTTTATGTTCTGTGTGCGCAAATCCGTCAACAAAAGGCAAGCGTTTCGTGGGTCGGCGGCGATAAAATGCGATTGGGATGCAATGGAAAAGTTTTTTTCAAAGCTTCCTTATAAGCTTACGGATGCGCAGCTCAAAGCCGTAAACGATGTTATACATGACTTGGAATCGGATAAGCCTATGAACCGTATAATTCAGGGCGATGTCGGTTCGGGTAAAACCGCAGTTGCGTTCAGCGCGTGTCTTGCGGCAAAATCGGGAGGCGTACAAAGCATAATAATGGCTCCGACAGAAGTGCTTGCAAATCAGCATATGAAGTCGTTTGAAGAGCTGTTCAAAGAGTATGACATAAAAGCGGGACTCCTTACGGGCAGTATGACAAAAAAGGCAAAAAACGAGCTTAAAAAGGATTTCTTTGAGGGTAAAACAGATGTTCTTATAGGAACTCAGGCTGTTTTAGAGGAGGATGTGATATCCGACAATGTCGGGCTTGTGATAACCGACGAGCAGCACAGATTCGGAGTGAGGCAAAGATTGGGACTTAAAAATAAAGGAAAACCCGTAAATATGCTATTGCTTACCGCAACGCCGATACCGCGCACACTGTCGTTGGTTATATATTCCGATCTTGACGTATCTGTTATAGATCAGATGCCGGAGGGCAGGATTCCGGTAAAAACCTATTGTCGAAAAAGTACGGCAAGAGGCAATGTGTATGCTTTTGCGGTAAACGAAATTGCATCGGGGCACAGATTGTATGTTATATGTCCGGCGGTAGAGGATGAAGATGAAAATAAGGCTTCGGTGAAGACATTGTATGATTCTTTGTCCAAAAACGAATTGAAAAATGTCAGATGCGCAATGCTTTACGGCGGAATGAGACCGAAAGATAAGGATGAAATAATGAGTAAATTTGCTTCGGGACAAATCGATGCTTTAATTTCAACTACCGTTGTTGAGGTGGGCGTAAATGTTCCGGAGGCAACGGTTATGATTGTGGAAAATGCCGAAAAGTTCGGATTGGCGCAGCTTCATCAGTTAAGAGGCCGAGTCGGCAGAGGCAGAGAAAAATCATACTGCATACTTATATCCGATTCGGAATCCGAAACTGCAAAAGCAAGGCTTGCAATGCTTGAACATACAAACGACGGATTTGAAATAGCAAGAGAGGATATGAGACTCAGAGGTCAGGGAGAATATTTCGGACTGAGACAGCACGGCGAACAACAGTTCAGGCTCGGGGAACTTCCGAGAGATGTGCTGCTTTTTGCAAAGGCTTCGGATGCGGCGGAATTTGTATGTGAGAACAAGGATATATACAGTGAATTTTATAAATATATAACCGATAAGGCAAATATACTTAACGATAATATTGTGTTTAACTGATAAATGCGGGGAAACAGTAAATTTTGAAAGTAAATCAAACCCTAATTGTTAAATATTTGCATACACGTTTTATGCTATTGATTTTACTGTCTTTTTCTGATATAATTTTAAAAATGACTTTGTTGCAATGTGCGGCATTGTTTGAAAATATATTTGAAACCGTAAATTGTAATTTTTTTTCGTATTACATGGGGGAGGAACGGGGGATAATAAAAATGAAAAGGATAACGGCATTTTTACTGGCATTCATTATAGCTTTGCAGATGCCTGTGGGTATATCGGATGCGGTATGTATTCCGGACGACACAGCGACGCCTGCTGATATTGTTTTGCCTGCCGATGATACGGATATACCGACAGGGTTGTCGGGAGGAGAAGAGCTTCGTGCCGAATATGCGGACAGCGTCGTTCAAACATCGGAAACAAAAAAATATACTTACCGCGCGGACTCGATACAGCTTAATAAATGCGTAAACAGATATGGGTATGATGATCTTGCGAAACGTTCAAACGGCAAAGAACGTCAAAGACTCTATAACGATATGCTTGCTTTTTGTATTGCGTTTTATTCGGACACATCCGATATTTCAAATGAAATATATGTTTCGGGCGAAAAGTATCTTTTTGCAGACAGCTTTAATTTCGCCGAAATCGGGCTTACAGTTGATGAAGCGCTGCAAACATGGATAGTGTTCAGACACGATAACCCCATATATTATTGGATATCGAATACCGCGGTTGTTACGGATTCCGTTATATACCTTACTTTGTCGGATGAATATAAGCTCGGAACGCAAAGATCCGCATTTAATGCAAAGGTGGAAAAAGCTATTGATGAATACTTAAAGCTTACCGAAAACCTGAGTACAAAATTTGAAAAGGCGCTTGCGGTTCACGATAAAATATGTAAGGATGTATCTTATGCAAAGGATTCAAATGGAAATCCTTCGTCTGAAGCATGGGCGCACAATATTCTCGGCGTGTTTGATAACAAAGAGGCTGTTTGCGAGAGCTATGCAAAGGTTTATCAGCTTATACTTACATATATAGGAATAGAAAACATATACGTGACAGGTGTTTCGGGTTCTCAGAATCATGCATGGAATATGGTTAAACTCGATGACGGCGAATGGCACTTCATTGATGTTACGTGGGATGATACCTCTGTTGAGGACGAATATACATATTTGTATTTTGCGCTCGGTAAAGATAAATTTGATACTTCACATACTGCGAATACTCCGAGCAACAAAAAGCTTGATTTTTTGTATGATTTACCGGCGGCTTCAAATGTTACGTATACACCGATTAATCTTGTGGAAAATGAAACGGGAAATACCGTTTTGTGCAGAAATATTTCCGATGCTCTCAAGCTTGTAGAAAATCAGAACTTCAATTACCGTATAGAACTTTTCAGATATGCAAATGATTGCGAAATTGAGGCAGGCTCTTTGCCGAAAGCCGAAAGCATACTTTTCAAGGGCAATTATTATGATCGTTCCGGAAGCGGCAGCGGAAACTTTTATGTAGACAAGATATTTGCTAAAGGTAATATAACGTTTAACGGCAATGTGTTTTTTGAAAATGCAGATGTGAGATTTTATAATGCCACAGCATCGTCGGTTACGTTTGAACTTGGCGGCGGGATGCTTGGCTTTTCCGGTAAATTTTGCCGCTTATATGCGCATATTAACGGAGAAAATGCATCATCTGTCGATATAAGCGGGTGTAAATCCATACATTTTCACGGAAATATTAATACAAATGAAATGATAATAAGCACAGGAAATTGTTCTCTGCTTGGTTCGGAATATAATATATCGGTTTTGTCCGTTAAAAACGGAACAACAGATATAAGAGAAAGCATGGTTTCAAAATTTACCGAAATTAAAACGGTAAATATTCCTCAATCCGTAACGTTGGTATCGTCATCCGCTTTTTGCAAGAACAAAAAACTCAGCGCGATAAATGTTGATGCGGATAACAAAACATACACATCCTGTGATGGTGTGCTGTACAAAATGTCATCGGGTAAACCGGAAAAACTTACGGCATATCCTGCGGCAAAGCCGGGCGATACATACAGACTCCGATACGGAACTAAAATTGTTTGCGATAATGCTTTTGCAAATGCCGTTTACTTAAAAAAGATATATCTTTATAAAGGTATAACGTCAATAGGCAGCAATGCTTTTGAAGGTACGAAAAATCTTCAGGCGGTATTTATTTCCGGTTCGGCGGCTGATATTGCTTCGGACGCATTTGACGAAGGCACAAAAACATTTATTTACGGTATAAAAAATTCATATGCCGATACATATGCAAGTGAAAATAATATAGGATTTGTAAAAATAAAAGAATATACATACAAATTCGTAAATTACGACGGCAGTGTTATATCCGAAAGAACGGGCTTTGAAAATGAACCTGTAATATTGCCTCAGACAAATCCGTCAAGACCGTCAACGCAGTATGTTGTATATACTTTTGCCGGTTGGAATGGTTATAAAGAGGGTATGACGCTTGATTCGGATAAGGTTTTTACGGCAAATTATACCGAGACTGTGGAAGAATATACATACAGATTTTTTGATGCGGACGGGAATGTTGTAAAAAAAGCTACCGTAAAGGCAGGATCCGAGATAATCCCTCCATCGGAATATGTTCCCGTCAAAAAATCGGACGCTCAATACATATATGAATTTGCCGGCTGGAGAGGATTTACGGACGGCATGACGATAAATTCCGATATTGATTTTGAGCCGATTTTCAATTCCGTAGTAAGGCATTACAGATATACGTTTTATGCGGATGACGGTAAAACTGTAATAAAAACGGCGACGGCTCCGTATGGCACGGTAATTGTGTGTCCGGAAGCTCCGTCAAAGCCTGCAAACGGCACAGTAAGATATGTGTTCAAAGGCTGGAAAAATTATTCAGACGGAATGACGGTTTCCGGGAATGCAGAATTTTATGCGGAATTTACGGAAGAGCAGAATACGCTCACTTACATATTTTATGATGACGACGGTATGACCGAAATCAAGAGGACTACCGGATTGTATGGCGACGTAATTGAGTGCCCGTCGGATCCTGTCAAGGAAAAGGACGGTGTTAAATATACTTTTACGGGCTGGACAGGGTATAAGTACGGTATGAAACTGACTCAGAATATATCGTTCAAGGCAAACTATGGAGTATTTGCAAATCCGTGCAGGTATGTTTTTTATGACGATGACGGAAGTGTAATTTCAAAGGGCGTATGTGAAAAGGGCGGCACTGTTGACTTGCCTGAGAATCCGGTTAAAGCAAATGCGGCAGAATATTGCTGGAAGTTTGAAAAATGGAGCGGTTATACAGCAGGTATGACCATTGAAAGCGATGTATCCTTTACGGCTGTTTATAAAAAAACGGTTCGCGAATACATATATACATTCTATGATGACGACCGTACTACTGTTATAGCGACAGGCACATTGCCTTACGACTCTGTTATTGCCGTACCGGAACACGGTAAGGAAAATACAAAGCAATATACCTATGAGCTTTCCGGTTGGGAAAATTATACGTCAGGTATGAAGCTTAAATGTGATATGGATTTTTATGCTCAATATAATGTGACGGAAAACGAATATACATATAAATTTATAGATTATAACGGTACTGTGATAACGCAAACAAAGGCGGTTTACGGAACACTTATAGTAAAACCTCAGAATCCTCAGAGAACGGGATATGCGTTTAAGGGTTGGATAGGCTACGAAGACGGTATGCTGCTCAAGGATGATGTTACGTTTGTTGCTCAGTATGAGATTTCTCAAACTGGCATAACATCATCCGTATATAACGTGGATAAATCAGGCTTGTATCTCAAAGGTGTGAGCCCGAAAACGATGCGTTCGGAATTTCTTGCCAATATAGATAACGTACTTACAGTAAAACTTTTCGGCATAGACGGACGCGAAATAAAGGATCCGGAAAAATTTGTGGGAACCGGAATGGCGGTAAAGCTTATCGGAGCAGGCGGAGCTGTTTTACAGCAGCTTATTATAATTGTTGCCGGAGATACAAACGGTGACGGAGAGATTTCGATAACGGATTTCATGCGCATAAAGAAGCATTTGCTTTCCGATGAAACATTTCTTTCGGGAGCCGAGCTTGTTGCGGCTGATTACAATACGGACGGCTATGTGACAATAACCGATTTTGTTCAGGTTAAGTCATATTTGCTCAATCAATAATTTATTGTGGCGGGGGATTATTTGATATATGAAAAAGACAATGCTTTTTATACTGACGCTGATTATGTGCGCAGTTGCGGCGATGTATGCCGCAAAAGCTCCTGCGTATGCGGCAAATACGTGTGCGCTTGTTGGAAAAACGGAAGTGCGTGCGGGAGATGAACTTAATCTTACGTTCAGCATGAGCGGAACAGGAATAGTCGGATTTACGGCAAAGCTTGAATACGATCCATCGATACTGACTTATGTTGACATAAATGGAATTGTTTCAAATGCAACGGTTGAAAAAGAAAAAGACAGATTTACTATAATGACACAATGCGATGGCTCTCCGATATATACATATACGGCGATATTTACACTTAAGTTCAAAATTGATGATAATGTATTTGAAGGGACAGATGTTAATGTACGTCTTACGAACATAAAGGCGACTGACGGCAATGGAGATGTTTTATATGCGGATGCCGAATATAAAACAACAGCGTTAAAACCGAAGTCTCAGAATGCCGATGCGGGTTCTATTGTTATTTCAAACGGAACGATGACGCCTGAATTTTCGAAGTCTGTAACGGATTATGCCGTGACGGTTCCGTATTCGGAAACTTCGCTTGAAATGACGGTTCTTCCATTTGATTCAAGCTCGGTATATGCAATAGAGGGAAATACGAATTTTATTGTCGGCGAAAACACTGTAACCGTAAAAATCACGGCAGAAAACGGCAATACAAAAGAATACAGAATAACGGTAACGAGAGAGCAAGACCCCGATTATAAGCCCTCATCGGATGCTTTTCTTTCGGCAATTATGCTTTCAACAGGTTCTCTGTCACCGAGATTTACAGCTGAATGCACGAATTATATAGTTTTTGTTCCGTACGAAACGATAAACATAACCATAAGCGGAAATTGCGTCAACAAAAAAGCTTCATCGACTCATGGCACATATACGTTGACTGAAAAGAACAATGTATGCGAGATTATTTGCACTGCCGAGGACGGTCAGACGCAAAAAATTTACACTGTAAATGTGTACCGTATGCCGAAATTTACCGGAGAGATACCGATTATAGGTGACGATACAGAACCGATACCAACGCCTACGCCTACACCGACGCCTACACCGACTGACACGCCGATTGGACCTGATGTAACGCCTGTACCGCCAGCTCCTGTTGTGACGCCTACACCCGGCGTATCCGATAAAACTCCGGATATACGTCCTACCCCCACACCGTATACACCGGACAATACTCCGCAACAAACGCCGCAGCATCAATCGACAAAAGAAAGCGTTAATCTCGGCAGGATATTGCTGATATGCATAGCAGTGATAATACTGTGTATTGCTCTGATAGTTCTGTATATGGTATTTCTGAAAAATAAAATAAGAAAATAAATATAATGGGGCTGTCTCCTTAACCTGACAGCCCCGTAATCATATTGACGCATAAATCATTGTTTATTGATTTATGGCAGATTTATGCTGTAACGGAGGTAAACTTAATCTTTTGAGCAGGATCCGAACAGATTGCCGAGGCAGCCGTCGGAACCGGAGAATATGAGAAGGAGTATTATAAGAAGTATTATGTCCGTACCGCCGCATCCGCTGTTGCAGCCGTTGCTGCATCCGTTATTGCAGCCGTTGTCACAGCCGCAGCTGCTGTTGTTGCCGAAAATGAGGAAAAGTATAATTATCCATATCAACCAGTTATTGTCATCACCAAACATATTGTGTTCTTTCTCCGGCGCTTGTGGTATTGCATAAGACACAGCACGCGCCGCCGGCAGGCGTACTGTAGGATACTTCCCGAATAAAAGCTATGTTTATGAAGCAAAATAAAGGTATTTGCTGTTATGTGATATTTATCTGTAAACAATGGCTTTTATTCGTCTTTCGGTTGCTAATCCATAATATGCCGCTCGGAAAATATGCGTTACCGGAAAACAAAAAATGAGTCAGGAGTTATTGATATGAGAAAAAACATTTTAAAACAATCGCTTAAAGAGTATATACTTATGTTTGCAGGAACATTTCTTGTGGCGCTGGCATATGCTTGTTTCTTTGTACCGTATGATATTGCTCCGGGGGGAGTGGGCGGCTTATCTGTTGTATTGAGTAAGTATGTACCTGTTAAGGTGGGTATGCTTACGCTTATACTCAATATACCTATATTTATATTTGCCCTTAAGGAACTTGGCTGGCGTTTTGTCGGAAGAACGCTTATATTGCTTGTTTTTATGTCAACGCTTATTGACTATCTTCCTTTTTCGGTAAATCTTGAGGATAAGTTTCTCTCGGTAATATGCGGCGGAATACTCATGGGTATAGGGCTTGGCACAGTAATGCATACCGGTACGTCTACGGGCGGCACTGATACGCTTGCAATGGCGCTCAATAAAAAATATCCGGACATAAAAGCAAGCGAAGCGCTCATGTTTCTTGATGCGGGAGTAGTTATTTCGGCGGCTTTTGCATTTGGAATCCCGACTGCCATATATTCGGCGGCGGCAGTGTTTATGCAGATATTGTTTATGAATTTTGTGTTTGACGGAATAAACTCATCACGTGCAGTATATATAATTACAAATAAGCCGGATGAAATGAAGCAACGCCTCTATCAGGCGATGGACAGAGGCGTTACACAAATAGATGTGAAAGGCGGTTTTACAGGAAATCAAACGAATATGCTTTTGTGCATAGTGTCTGCAAAGCAGGTCGCGGCTGTTAAAAAATGCGTAAAGGCTACAGATCCGTCGGCTTTTATGTTTGATATGCGTGTAAATGAAGTTATAGGAAAAGGTTTTAAGGGTTTTGAATAAATTTTTTTGTCAGGTTTTCGGCATATTTATCGGACGGTGAATATACCATACTTACGATTTCGCTTTTGCTTGCTCCTGCAAACATATATATCATAGGGCCGTCAAGCGGTTCGGCGCCCGTTTCGCATACCATATAGAGAAGTGTGGTTTTGTAGCCGTCTGTTCTTGCAATAAATGTGCACAGCTTTATTTCTTCCTCTTCGGAATAGTAAACGGCTATCCAGTCTGTGGAACCTGCGCTGTCGGTAATGTAAGTTTTGCCGTCTGCGGTATTTGTTACTGTTGCGTTTGCCAAAGGCTCACCGGTATATGCGTCATATACCATGGGCTTTACGAGACAGTAGTGTGTCTTGGCTGTATTGCGGATTTTATATGTAAATCTTCCGAGACAAAAGCCTATGGTGCATATAAGAACTGCGCATAGGACGGTGAACACGATTTTGGACATATCTCTTTTCACGTTTTATTCCCCTTACTGTTTTTGTGATAAGAATACCGAAGAACTGTATTCTTCTTTGTAATTTATATGAAGATAAATGCTTCTGCATGACAAATGTGATATGAAAAAATGCTGACCTTTTTCGGGAAGATTTTTATTGAAACAAAACCTTTGCTGTGGTATAATAAATACATCTTTACTTTTGTCGCAAGGCAAAAATACGAGGGTTAATAAAATCTTTTTATTAATTCTCAAGAAAGATTTTATCGGAATATACGCAAACAGATATGAATATCTGAAAATATGCGTCGGATTTTGTTTCGGCAAGTCGGATGCAATATATACGGAACGGTTATGGATTTACAGAAAGTGCTTGCAAACCTGCCGGAATCTCCGGGGGTATATATTTATAAAAACGCCAAGGGCGATGTTATATATGTCGGGAAAGCGGCTTCATTGAAAAACAGAGTGAAGCAGTATTTTTCGCCGTCGGGAGACGGAAGAGCAACTGTTGAGAAAATGGTTCCTCAGATAGAAGACATAGATTTTGTCGTAACGGGCTCGGTGCAGGACGCACTTTTACTTGAATGTACTCTTATTAAGAAATACCTTCCGCGGTATAACGTGCTCCTTAAGGATAACAAAATGTACCCGTATATATGCGTTACGGTATCGGATGAGTATCCGAGAATATATTATACACGCAATACATCGGGTAAGGAGCTTTATTTCGGACCGTATGCGAGTGCGGATGATGTGCGGCGTTCCGTAACGGCTTTGCGCAAAGCATTTCCGTTCAGAACGTGTACGAAGCATATAGATAGGGATAAAAAAGCAAAAAGACCGTGTTTGTTCTACGGACTCGGGGAATGTACGGCGCCCTGCACATATGATATTTCTCCGGAAGAATACGGTAAGAACATAAACAGCGCGATAGATTTTCTGCGCGGCAGGGAAAATGATGTAATACGGACGATGGAAGAGGAAATGCTTAAGGCTTCCGACGCGCTTGAATTTGAAAAGGCAGCTAAAATAAGGGATAATATCTCCGCACTGAAATCCATTTCCGAACGCAGACGTGTGTTCAATACGGAAAACGGAAATACGGATATAATAGCTGTTGCAAATTCGGTAAGCAGTTCGTTTGCGGCGCTTTTGAGCATACGAGGCGGCAAATTGCTCAATGCGGTTGACTTTGTGATGAAAAAACAGGAGGAAAGCTCTCTTGAGGAAATAATTTCATCATATATGACGCAGTATTACAGTACGTGCGAGGATATTCCGGGTGAAATTATAGTTGAAGCTATACCCGAATTTGCAGATGATATTGAAGCATGGCTTTCAAAAAAGAGAAACGGTGCGGTACACATAATATGTCCTCAGCGCGGAGAAAAGAAACAGCTTCTGCTTCTTGCCAAAAAGAATGCGGTGGAAAAGCTTAATTCATCCGTAGACAGAAGAAGGGCAGATGTTGAACAGCTTAAGGATATTCTCGGAATGGATAGACTTCCGCTCAGAATAGAAGGCTATGATATATCCACATTGCAGGGAACTAATACCGTTTCGTCAATGGTGGTTTTTGAAAACGGAAAGCCTAAAAAAAGCGATTACAGGCATTTCAGAATAAAGTCCGTTGTCGGAACGATAGATGACTTCAAGAGCATGAACGAAACTCTTTCACGGCGTTTTGCTCATCTTGACGGCGACGAGGAAAAGTTCGGCGCGAAACCGGATCTGATACTCATTGACGGCGGCAAAGGACAGCTTCATTATGCGCATAACGCTATGGAAGCTATGGGCGTTACGGGAATAGAAATGATAAGTCTTGCAAAAAGGGATGAAGAAATATATACCGTTCATTCAAACGAACCGATAACGCTTTCAAAGGATAATCAGGCGCTTCAGCTTTTGCAGAGAGTTCGTGATGAGTCGCACAGGTTTGCAATAACCTACAATAAATTGCTCAGGGAAAAAACAAGCCTCATTTCGGTTATAGAAGATGTTCCGGGCATAGGCCCCAAAAAAAGACGCGCTCTTATGCAGAAATTCAGGACAATAGGCGATATACGCAGTGCAAGCGTTGATGAATTGATGCAGGTTCAGGGAATAACCGAGGCGCTTGCGAAAAGTATAAAAGAGTATATAGGATAAAAAGTAAAAGATTAAAAAGCGAAAAGAAAGGAAAGTTTTCCTCGATATGAAATATAAACTCGTTGCAACGGATCTTGACGGCACGTTTCTTGACGGAAACGGAAACATAAGCAAAAGAAATATGGAAGCAATAAACATGATCCGTGAAAAAGGTTGTATTTTTACTGTTATAACAGGGCGTATGTACAGCTCGGCTAAGCAGTATATTGACGAACTGCAATGCAGAGAACTTGCGGGATTTTATCAGGGAGCTGTAATAACGGATACTTCCGACGGAAACGTTATATACAGAACGACAATGAAAAAATCGGTGTGCGAAAGCGTATATAGTGACGCGGTAAAGCGGTCTCTTAATATTCAGGCGTATGCAGATGATAAGGTTTATGCGGAAATGTACGACGAAAATACGGCTTTCTATGAACATATGTGCAGGCTCAGAGTTAATATAGTGGACAGCATAGAATATATAATATCCTCAAACGATAACGTAAAGCTTCTTATAAACTCGGACAGAGGGAGCGTTAAGCGTAATATCGGGTTTTTTATGGACAAGTATTCAAAAGAAACGAACGTAACTCAAAGCGGAGAGCATTTTATTGAATTTACTCACAAGGACGCAAATAAGGGACACGCTCTGGAGCTTATAGCGCATAGATACGGAATTGACAGAAGTGAAATTATTGCGTTTGGTGATCATATGAACGATATTTCTATGCTGCAATATGCGGGAACGGGTGTTGCAATGGGCAATGCACCGCAAAATGTAAAAAAATACGCAGATATTGTTGCGCCGCCGAACACGGAATCGGGAGTGGCGGCTGTGCTGGAAAAGCTTTGCTTGACGGATGATATCTGATGTATGGGTAATGCGAGGTGATTTTGATGGGAGATATAAATTTCTCCGATATGGCAAATACTTTGAAACTCGAAGTTATTTATATGAGCGATAAGATGTCGGCTGATATACCCAACAGTAACTTTAATCGTCCGGGTCTTCAGCTTGCGGGTTATTTTGATTATTATGCCAATAAAAGAGCACAGATAATAGGTATGGCGGAAATGAGCTACATAAGCAGTTTTTCTGCGGAAGAACAGTTAAAGCGTACCGATGAATACTTCCGGCACGGACTTCCGTTTCTTGTTATTACGAGAAATCTCAACGTACCTGAATGTATTATGCAGTCGGCAGAAAAGTATAATATTCCTTTGTTTCGGTCCGAAAAACCGACAACGGAATTTATACAGATACTGATTTCATATCTTGACGACAATCTGCTTCCGTCAACAACTCTGCACGGCGTAATGCTTGACATTTTCGGTCAGGGAGTACTGATTATGGGGCAAAGCGGAGTCGGCAAGAGCGAAACGGCGTTGGAACTTCTTGAAAGAGGAAGTCATCTTGTTGCGGACGACGGCGTAAAAATACGCAAAAAAAGAGGGAACAGACTTGTTGCCGAAGCGCCGGAGCTTATAAAACACTTTATGGAGATAAGAGGCATAGGCGTAATAGACGTAAAGGCTATGTTCGGAATAGGCTCGGTTGTGGATAAAAAAGAAATAGACATGGTAGTTAAGCTTGAAAACTGGGATCCCGAAAAAACATATGAGAGACTCGGTATAGAGAGGGAATATTTTACAATACTCGGAGTAAATGTGCCATGTGTGACAATTCCGGTACGACCGGGACGAAATATGGCAGCCGTGCTTGAAGTTGCGGCAAGAAACGAGAGGCTCAGAAGCATGGGCTACTGCGCGGCGGAAGAGCTTAATGAGCGGATACTGAAAGCAAATACTGCAAAAAGTAAATAAATTGTCATTATTATGATAATTTGAATATATATATAACGGAGGTTTATTTTATGTATAAAATAGGCGTTGATCTCGGCGGTACAAACATTGCAGCCGGGATAGTGGATGAAAACGGAAAAATTGTATTGTCAGGCTCGACGCCGACTCTTGCCGGCAGACCGTATGAAGAGATAATTGCAGATATGGGCAAGCTTATAAACGACCTTATTGCAAAAAAAGGACTTACGGTTGCGGATATAGAATCTGTCGGTATAGGTTCGCCGGGTGCGGTAAAGAACGGATACGTTGTATTCTCAAACAATCTCGGATGGAGAAACGTTCCTCTTACAAAGGAATTGCAGAAGTACATAAATGTTCCGGTTTATGCTGATAACGACGCTAACGTTGCAGCACTTGCGGAAAGCACTTGCGGTGCTTGTAAGGGCTATCTTAATTCCGTTACGGTTACTCTCGGAACGGGAATCGGCGGCGGAATCGTTATAAACGGCAAGCTTTACGGCGGTTCTCACGGTGTAGGCGCGGAAATAGGTCATATGAGCATAGTGGCGGACGGCTTGCAGTGTTCATGCGGCGGTAAGGGATGCTGGGAAAAATACGGTTCTGCTTCGGCGCTTATACGCGAAGGCAGACTCGGCATGGCAAGAGACAGCCAGTCTATGATATACACGCTTGCTCAGGGCGATGAGAGCAAGGTTACCGCAAAGGTTGTTATAGACGCGGCAAAGGCAGGCGACAAGACGGCTTGTGAAATATTCGATAATTATATAAAATATATAACTGTCGGACTTATAAATATAGTTAACTGCTTCGATCCCGATGTTATTGCAATAGGCGGCGGTGTTGCAGCAGCAGGAGACTTCCTCCTTGACGCAATCAAAAAGAGCTATGAGGAGCACATTTTCTATAAGGATATAGATCATGCAAAGATATGCTTTGCACAAATGGGCAATGATGCGGGCATTGTAGGAGCAGCAATGCTTTCATAAAAAACAAAGCTCTTTACGCTGTCGTAAACGCTGTTTTCGGCGGCGTAAAGCGCTTGTATTATAAGCAGAACTTTTCGGCGGCATTTCTCACAGGCTGCCAAAAAGCTTTGCTTTACAATAAACAACATACGGAAACGGACGTAAATTTAATATGAATACAGATCCACATATTTTTTCAGGGATTCTGAAAGAGACATCCATACTTGCCCATGAACCTATGAGCAGGCATACTACATACAGAATAGGCGGTCCCTGCGATGTTATGCTTATACCGGAAAACACAGAGCAGATTCTTATGCTGATAGATATATGCAATAAAAAAGGGATACCGTTTTATGTTATAGGCAACGGCTCAAATCTCCTTGTAAGGGACGGGGGAATAAGAGGCGCGGTAATAAAAATATCAAATAAAATGTCGGCTGTGACGGTTGACGGCTGTACGATAAAGGCTCAGGCGGGTGCGCTGCTCGGAACAATAGTCAGAAAAGCATATGAAAATTCTTTAAGCGGACTTGAATTTGCGGCAGGCATACCGGGTTCGTTCGGCGGTGCAGTGACAATGAACGCCGGAGCATACGGTTCTGATATGAAGCATATAGTGAAGAGCGTATTTGTATGCGACAGAAACGGTTACTGCTTTAATATTGAGGGCGATGAGCTTATGTTCGGCTACAGACAAAGCGTTGTAAGGCAAAAAAATTTAATTGTTCTTTCGGGCGAAATAGAACTTCAGAAAGGCAAAAAAATCGAAATAAAAGAAAAAATGGACACTCTTACAGCAAAAAGAAAGGCTATGCAGCCGTTGTCCATGCCGAGCTGCGGAAGTGTGTTCAAAAGACCCGAAGGACACTTTATAGGAAAGCTTATCGAAGATGCGGGACTTAAGGGAACATCGGTAGGCGATGCCGAGGTATCACAGCTGCACGCAAACTTTATAGTCAATAAAGGAAATGCAACGGCAAGGGATGTTCTTGAACTTATAGAAGTGATAAAGGCGAAAGTAAAAAATACATTCGGAATAGATATAGAGACAGAAGTAATAGCGGTAGGCGAAGATTAATTCTTTTTGACGCATAACACTGATGAAAGGAAAGGTTATTCAAATGTCATTTTCAAGCGATGTAAAACGGGAAATCTCAAAAATAACCTGCGAAAAGAAGTGCTGTAAAATTGCTGAGCTTTCCGCATTGCTGCTTACGTGCGGCAGAATTGTTCTAAAAGGACGTATGCGTCTTGAGGTTGTGGTTGTTACAACCGAAAATAATGTTGCGCATAAAATAATAGAGCTTGTAAAATCATTGTACAATATAAGCGTGGATATATGTGTGTCCAGAAATATGCGCTTGAATAAGGCAAATAAATACAGTCTTACTTTTTACGACAGCAACGCGGTAAGGCGTTTGCTTGAGGATACAAGTATAATTTCATATGACGAAGAGGGCTTTTGCTACATAAGCCACAAGGATTGGGAAAAACTGCTTGTGTGCGAGGACTGCTGCAATGCATTTTTGCGCGGCGTTTTTGCGGGCGCGGGTTCCGTAAACAATCCGGTTAAATATAATCATATGGAATTTGTTATATACGATATAGATTTCGCCGAGACGTTTGCGGAATATCTTAATTCACGCGATATACACTGTAAAATGCTGGAACGAAAGGGCTTTTACATGGTGTATCTCAAAGAAGCCGAATGTATTGTGGACGTGCTCAGGGCAATAGGGGCAAATTCCGCACTTTTCAGCTATGAAAATATAAGAATAAAAAAGAATATAAAAAATAAAGTGACGCGTATA
>CAJLXE010000003.1 GCA_905210525.1 uncultured Clostridia bacterium
CTGGATGAACCGTCCATCGGTTTGCACCCGTCAAACATTGTTGGGCTTACAGGCGTCATGCACGATCTCGTTGCCGACGGTAATTCCGTGATCTTAGTCGATCACGATACGCAGATTCTTAAAGAAGCGGACTGGATCATCGAAATGGGCCCCGAGGCAGGCGCAAACGGCGGTCATGTCATTGCCGAGGGAACGGTTCCCGCGATTGGAGCAAATTCCGCTTCGCAGATCGGACCGTTTCTCTCCGGTAAAGCCGACACTCTGTTGCGCAGTCGTGCCGCACAGAATAAAATTTTTGAAAACGGTGCGATTCACCTCTCAACTTCACAAATACACACAGTAAAACCGCTTGACGTTGATATTCCGAAAGGGCGGCTGACCGTTGTCACGGGAGTTTCGGGCTCAGGTAAAACAACAATGGTGCTTGAAAGCCTTGTCCCCGCACTTGAAGCAGGCATTGCAGGCACAACATTTCCCGAGCACATCCGCGAAATTCGTTCTGACGGAATTGCTCATGTCAAACTGATCGACGCAACGCCTATCGGAATCAATGTCCGCTCCACGGTAGCAACTTACGCAGGGGTGCATGACGAATTGCGCAAGCTCTACGCCAAATCGCCCGACGCCAAAAGCAAAGGCTATAAGGCAAGTGATTTTTCCTATAATACAGGCTCTTTACGTTGTCCCGGATGCGACGGCACGGGAGTTGTGAGTCTTGATGTACAGTTTCTGCCGGATGTAGATATTCCGTGTCCCGACTGCCGCGGCTCACGTTATGCAAGAATGGCTTACGACTTAAAGTTGACAAATTCGGTCGGAAAGTCCGTCTCCTTACCCGAATTGATGGATATGGACGTAAACTCCGCCATAGATTTCTGTAAAGATATGAAAACCGTAAGTCAAAAGCTGAATATTCTGCGCCGACTCGGACTTGGTTATCTGACGCTCGGTGAAGAAACACCGGGGCTTTCCGGCGGTGAGTCACAACGTCTCAAGCTGGCAAGCGAAATAGGAAAAACACAGAATGATTCCGTGTTTGTGTTCGATGAACCTTCAATCGGTCTGCACCCGCTGGATGTGCAGGTACTGCTCGGCGTTTTTCAAGAGCTTTTGAATAACGGCGCAACGGTTATCGTGATAGAGCACGACCTTGATATCATCCGCAATGCCGATTATGTCATCGACATGGGCCCCGGCGGCGGCGATGCGGGCGGACGGATTGTGGCAAGCGGAACACCCGAAGAAATCAAGAAAAACGAAAACAGTATAACGGGAAGATATCTGTAAAATCGGCCCGGCTGATCGGCTTGTCTCTGACGTCACCGTACAGTGCCGGGTACGCAAAAATCGGGAGCTCAGCCCTCGGACAAACCGAAGGTTGCGCTCCTTTTTGAGTTATTCAACCCGTATCATGATCTTCATAACAAAATTATCGGAATTGCTTTCCGCAAGCTCGTCGAGCAGGTACTCCTCATAAGCGTTTCCTGCAATCCTCAGTCCTTTTTTCTCTATAAACGAAATCAAGTCTTTATAAATATAATCAGTCTCGCCGTAATCACCGTGTACATAACCGACAGCATACAATCCTTTAGGAATTACGGAATTTGCACCTGTCGAATCCTTTAATGTAAAACACATATTGGATACAATTCCGATCTTACCTGCTATGATGTTTTCCTTACTTTTCATCTGTCCGCTTGAAAATATCAGTGGAAAATTCAGTTTTTCACACTTGGCGTAAAAGTTTATGATAAAGTCATCTGCAATACCATTCAAGGAGCAGTTGATATCTTCTCCGACATACAAAGGAATGTCCTCTTTTATTGCCATGACGGAAAACGGCGAAGCTGTCCTTTCAGCCGCTTCCTTTCCGGATGTGATCTGTTCAATACGCAGGCTGATCATATTTTCAAGCATTCGGAATCTCCGCAGTTTTTCTTCCGTTTCATTCAGTTGCTTTTTCAATATTTCAATGGCGGTATCGGGTGAAATATTGTCTACAATCGTCTTTATTTCTTTCAGCGGAACGCCCATTTCTCCGAGCATGGAAATCAGGCTGATGACATTTATCTGGCTTCTGGAATACAGACGGTATTTATTGCCCAATGTCTTGATCGGCTTAAATAATCCGATACGATCATAATATATAAGTGTTTGCCTGCTGATGCCCATGAGTTTGGCGAAATCGGAAATTGTAAAAAAATTATTTGAAAACATTACACTTACCCCTTGACTGTATAGTTGCTATATAGTATATAATATCATTCACTTGTACTTTTGTCAATAAAACGGAGGCAGATTATTTTATGAAATTAATTTTACGGTTTCTGAAACCGCACCGGAAATTGTGCGTTTTCACAGCATTGTTTATGGCAATGGATATGGTAGGAATGATGCTTATCCCTACATATGCCGCCGAAATGCTGAATAAGGGTTCTTCTGCGTTTACAGGCTTTAATGAGCTTATGAACACCGGAGTAAAAATGCTGATTGCATCGGTAATAGCCGGAATCGGCGCAATAGTCGGCGGATATGTCTGTGCAAAACTGGCAGCGAGAGTCGGCGCGGATATCCGTGAAGCAATATATAAGAAGTCGCTTGACCTATCGGTCTATGATTTTCAGACATTCGGCACTGCGTCAATGACAACTCGAACTGTTTCCGATGTTACAACCATTCAGTTTGCGGTTGTGAGCATTTTTCAGATGATGCTGCCCGTTCCTGTGATTTTCATCGTTGCGATTATACTGTCATTTATGAAAGACCGACTTATCGGCATTGTACTGCTTGCGGTACTCGCACTGATTGTTCTGGCAGCATATTTTATTATGCGGAGTGCGTCGCCGCTTTTCAGAAAACTTCAGAAGCTTCTCGACAAAATGAGTACGGTTCTGCTTGAAAATATAACAGGCATACGTGTTGTCCGCGCGTTCAACAAACAGGAATACGAAACCGAAAGACTGAACACAGCATTCCGCGACTACAAAACAACATCCGTCAAGGCAAACAGAATGTTCGCAGGACTTGACGGTCTGACGAATCTTTCAATCAATCTTTTCGTTGTGCTCGTTTACTGGATCAGCGGAAGCCGCATTGTTTCAGGTGTATTCGGCGTGGGCGACATCACGGCAATTATCGAATATGCGATTATGGCACTGTTCAGTGTACTGATGGCACAGTTTGTAATTCTTGCTTTTCCGCGCGCAATGGAATGTTCCAACAGAATCGGCGAGGTTTTGTCGTACAATCCGCAGATCGCGGACAAAGTAAAAACCGATGTACCGCTTATCGACCGTGAAAATGTCCTTGCATTTGAAAATGTGTCCTTTCGCTATGCCGATTCCGATGAATACACACTTACGGGGCTTGATTTTGTTTGTAATAAAGGACAAACGACTGCGGTTATCGGCGGAACGGGCAGCGGAAAATCAACCGTTGCGTCCCTTATGCTTCGGTTCAACGACGTAACCGATGGCAGAATTACACTTTGCGGCGTTGATATCCGCAATATGTCTCAAAAGCAGCTCCGCGACAATGTTTCGTATGTACAGCAGCGTGCGTGGCTGTTCTCGGGTACGATTGCCGAAAATCTTCGTTACGGAAACGACTCCGCCACAGATGAGGAGCTTATGCACGCGCTTGACATTGCACAGGCAGGAGATTTTGTCCGTGCACTGCCGGAGGGTTTGAATTCCTTTGTGGCACAGGGCGGAACGAACTTTTCCGGCGGTCAGAAACAACGCCTTTCCATTGCCCGTGCCATCGTAAAAAATCCGCGGCTTTATATTTTCGATGACAGCTTTTCCGCACTTGATTTCAAGACCGACGCGGCATTGCGCAAAGCACTGCTTAAGGAAAAGAGCGACAAAGCAATCGTAATCATTGCGCAGAGAGTAAGCTCCATTCAGCACGCCGATCAGATTATTGTTCTGAACGAAGGCAAGACCGTAGGAATCGGCAAGCATGATGAGCTGCTCAAAACCTGCAGCGTGTACAGAGAAATATACGAATCCCAAACTAAGGAGGTGGACGAAAGATGAGCAAAGAACAGGAAAAAGATATGCCTATGGAAAAGGACGCGCCCAAACACGCTGTGAAAACAGCAAGACGACTGTTCGGGCAGCTTAAAAATCAGAAAATACGTCTGATAATTGTCATTTTATCAGTCATTATCACGACGGCACTGAATATTATTACGCCATATTACAGCGCCGATGTCATGGATTCACTTGTTGCCGCAGTCAAAACGGCAATCGAGCAAGGCAGTCGTTTCACTATTTTGTGGGAGCCGCTCGGCAGACAGCTTGTTGTGATAACCGTTATGTACGCCGCCATGACCGGATTCTATTTTTTTCAGTCCTTTCTTATGGCAAGTGTTGCCGAAAAGCTGATTCTGACACTCCGCGAGCAGATAAGCGGCAAAATTCACAAATTGCCTTTGAAGTTTTTCGACGGAAACAAGCCGGGTGAAATACTTTCAAAGGTTACAAGCGACCTTGACAAGATTTCAGAAACACTGCAAACGGGGCTGTTGCGCTTCATCACCTCTATCGGCACGATAATCGGTTCATTTGCATTTATGTTCTATTTCAGTCCGATGCTCACATTTATATTCATCGGCTTTACGGCAGTCAGCTTTGTCATTACTAAAATCGTTGCCGGCAAGAATCTCGACCTTGCCTCGGACAGACAGGAAAAGGTTGCCGTTCTGACAGGACTCACCGAGGAATACTACACCGGCAGAAACGTCATCAAGGCATATAATAACGAAGAAAACAGCATGAGGATATTGAACAAAGCTATTGAAGACGTCGCAACCGCAAACGAAAAAGCCGACTTCTTAACCAACAGTATAAACCCAAGCATCCGCTTTTTGTCAAGGCTTTCACAAGCGGTGATTCTGCTTATAGGATGCAGCCGCATGGCAAACGGACTGATGACGTTCGGTGCGATTCAGGCGTATTTTCAGTACATGGGAATGTGTTCCGAGCCGTTGACAGAAGCAGCATATATGATAAACTCCCTGCAATCTGCATTTGCCTCAGCGGAAAGAACATTTGAATTTCTTGACGACACCGAGGAGGTTAAGGACACCGATCATCCCGTCCCATTGGAGCGTGCCAAAGGAATTGTTACATTTGAAAATGTCAGCTTCGGCTACTCTCCCGATAAGCCTCTCATGAAAAATATCAGTTTTACCGCAAAGCAAGGACAAAAAATCGCCATTGTAGGTGCAACCGGCGCCGGCAAAACGACTCTCATCAATCTGCTCATGCGTTTTTATGAAGTCGGGGGCGGCAGAATTACGGTTGACGGAATTTCAACTGCGGACCTGACGCGAAAGACTCTGCGCAGTAATTTCGGCATGGTTTTACAGGACACATGGCTTTTTAACGGAACTATCGCCGAAAATATCGCTTACGGCAAGGAGAACGCAACCCGCGACGAAATTACTGCGGCGGCAAAAATGGCGAAGATTCATTATTTCATCAAAACCATGCCTCAAGGGTATGACACAGTGCTGGATAATGACGCCGCCAATATCTCAGTCGGTCAGAGACAGCTTCTGACCATTGCGCGTGTTTCTCTGCGACCCGCCGATTCTGATTCTTGATGAAGCAACATCCAGTGTGGACACGAGAACCGAAGCCGAAATCGGCAAAGCAATGGCTTCTCTCATGCACGGACGAACTTCTTTTGTGATTGCACACAGACTTTCCACCATCCGCGATGCAGACTGTATTCTGTTCATGGAAAACGGGAACATCATCGAGCAGGGCAATCACACCGAACTGCTTGCAAAGGGCGGGGCGTATGCCGCGTTGTATAACAGCCAGTTTGAATAACAAAAACAAAGAGCGCAACCTTAGGACAAAACGAGGGCTGCGCTTTCTTTATTTTGTAAAAATGCCGATTAAGTCTTGTTAAATTACGGATTTTTCAAGCCGTGCCTCAGAAGTGATCTTTGTCTGTAAGCTGCCGAATATGCTTTTGACTCTTGAATTTTGTTTTCTTTCGTGATATAATTTTCCATAACGACAACATAAAATATGCTCACCACGGATAATAAAAAAACAAACGCGTATATTTTCAGGTAACGGAAAATATGTATATAAAATCCGCTTACGGAAAAGTTATATATGTGAACCGAGGTAAATTGCATAACGTTTTTACGCATAAAATCTATTATATAAAAAGGAGTTTTTATCATGATATATCTTAAAGACAGCGACGTACTTCTGTTTCAGGGCGATTCCATAACTCACGGCGGCAGAGTTGAAAGCACATGGGATATGAATCACATAATAGGTCACGGTTATCAGGACTTCGTTGCGCAAACACTCGGTGTTGATAACATCGAACGCAATCCTAAAATCATAAACAGAGGCATAAGCGGAGATAATATAGAAAAAATTTACGCACGCAGAAACGAAGATATCATAGACATAAAACCGACGATTATGAGTATTCTCGACGGCACAAACGATGCTACCGCATATATTTTACGCGGAATTGACACATCGTGTACCGAAAATTTCAACCGGACATACAGAAAGCTTCTGGATACGGTTCTTGAAGCCTTGCCGGATTTGAAGCTCATCATATGTCAGCCTTTCAGATATATAATGCCGGACAGCACTGATTATGATGTCAATGCAAGACTGATCGACGATGTAAAGGAAAGAAGCCGTATAGTCGAAAAAATCGCTTCCGATTACAATGCCGTATTCGTTCGCTTCTGGGATGCGCTTGATGAATACGTAAATAAATATCCGGTTAAGCAAATAGTATGGGACGGCATACATCCGACATACGTCGGTCACGGAATAATGGCAAGGTGCTGGCTTGAAACAGTAGAAAAAGCGTACTCTCAAAAATTATAATGAAATAAACCAAAAAAGAATTTCTTGATTTAAAGAAACGGAGAATATTATGGGAAATTGTGAAAACTGTCCCTCAAAAGGGAACTGCGGTTCTAAAGATAAAGAAAACTGCGGAAAAATCGAAATAGAATGCAACCCCAAAAATCACGTGAAGCACGTTATAGCCGTAATGAGCGGAAAGGGCGGAGTCGGAAAATCAACTGTATCCGTTCTGCTTGCAAAGGAGCTCAACAACAGAGGCTTTAAGGTAGGTCTGCTTGACGCGGATATCACAGGTCCGAGCATACCGAGACTTGTGGGAACGGTAGGTCAGTATGCATACATGGAAAACGGCGAAATAATGCCCGTTGTAACTTCCGACGGTATTAAAACAATATCGCTCAATTATTTTATGGAGGAAGAATCACAACCCGTCGTATGGAGAGGTCCGATGATCTCGGGAGCCGTAAAACAGTTCTGGACAGACGTTATATGGGGAGATATAGATTTTCTTGTGGTTGATCTGCCCCCGGGAACAGGCGATGTTACGCTTACGGTTATGCAGCAAATGCCCGTAACGGGCGTTGTGGGAGTTTCCCTGCCGCAGACAATGGTAACAATGATAGTTACAAAAGCAATCAAAATGATGCAGATGATGGGCAAGCCCGTATACGGCATAGTCGAAAACATGAGCTACATTGAATGTCCCGACTGCGGAAAACAAACCGAACTTTACGAAGGAAGCTTCGGATATAAGGATTTCGGCGACATGGGCATAGACATTCTTGCGGAATACCCCATGGCAAAAGATATAATGACTCAGTATGATACAGACGGAAGCAGAGTAAAAGAAGAGACGAAAAAACTTGCCGACGCCGTTATAAAAAACGTGGAAGCAACCGAACTTGACGGCTGAGATAATTGTTATCGCAAAATTCGACAAGATGTATTGACAAACGCCAAAAAAGGTGATATAATACCGATAATAGATAACGAAAGGATACTTTTACAATGATTTGCTCTGCAATTTACACTGCTATCGTGCTACTATACGCTGTGATTCGACTTTCTTTCATTAATGTTGATTACAGTGATATTTGGCGTGCGAAAAAGTGTAGGTAATTGCAGCAGTTTTATTATTACCGAAGTAAGCGGTATTTTAATATTGTTGAGTTGGCTTACGGCTGATTGCGCCGTAGGTCTTTATTTTTATATAAATTTGTAAGGAGAATTTTATTTATGCAAACAATCATGATTTCAGATACAACGCTGAGACACAACAATGATTCGATATTAAGTTTTAAGGAAAAAATCGAAACAGTCAGAAAGCTTGATTCCATAGGCGTAGACGTAATAGAAACAGCGCCTGTAACAAACGCAAAGACGGATATCCTTTTCCTGCATACGATTGTTCCGTTCGCTCAAAACAGCATAATCTCCTGCCCTGTCGGATATTCGACAGATTCCGTGGAAGAAGCGTGGAATGCAATCAAAGGCGCAAAAAATCCGCGTCTGCACGTTATTCTGCCCACTTCTCCGGTTCAGATGGAATACATATGTCACAAAAAACCCAATGCGCTTCTTGAGCTGACAAAGCTGCTTGTTTCAAAGGCAAAGGAGCTTTGTGGTGACGTTGAATTTTCCGCGGCAGACGCAACAAGAAGCGAACCCGAGTTTCTCGCGTCTGTAATATCCGCCGCAATAGAATCGGGTGCAGACACAATAACCGTATGTGATACGGCAGGCACAATGCTTCCGGATGAATTCGGAAAATTTATAACCGGACTTTATGACGCCGTTCCGGAACTCAAAAACGTAAAGCTTTCCGCAGAATGTTCCGATGCAATGAATATGGGTGCCGCCTGCATGATATCATGCATAAAAGCAGGCGCAGTGCAGATAAAAACCGCAATAGGCACTTCTGCCGCTCCATCCCTCGAAAACACAGCTTACATAATGAAAATGCGCAGTGAATCTCTCGGAATACGCACAAAGCTCAACCAGACAGCCATTGTTCACGCAGTAGAAAATATAACATCATATATGGCGTCCTCAAAAAAAGCTCCCGTATCCCGCAGTGCATACGAAACGGATACGTCCAAGGAACCCGGCTTTACGCTCAACAGCAATGACGATATAAAAACTGTCGCTCTTTGTATCAAAAAGCTCGGATACGAACTGTCTGATGAAGACATCGGCAAGGTTTACGAAAGCGTTCAACGAATATCCAAAAAGAAATCGATAAGCGAAAAAGAACTTGACGCCGTAATCGCAAGCAGTGCAATGCAGGTTCCGCCCGCATATAAGCTCAGAAGCTATGTAATAAACAGCGGCAATATAATCACCGCAACCGCGCATATAGAGCTTGAAAAAGACGGCAAAACGCTCTCCGGAATCAGCACGGGCGACGGTCCCATAGACGCTTCATTCCTTGCAATAGAACAAATAATAGGTCATCACTTTGAACTTGACGATTTTCAGATACGTTCCGTAACCGAGGGACGCGAAGCAATGGGCGAGGCAGTGGTGAAGCTCCGTGCAAACGGAAAACTCTATTCCGGCAGAGGAATTTCCACAGATATTATAGGCGCAAGCATAAGAGCATACATAAGCGCATTAAACAAAATATGCTATGAGGAGACATAATAATGAAGTTATCATTTTCAACAAACCGCTGGACCGGCTTTGCTCTTGACGATTTCTTCAATATAGCCAAAGAATATAAATTCAACGGTATAGAAATACACAACGTAAAAGAATGTAACCCCGACAATTTTTCGTCCGCAAGAAGAAAACTGCTCGAATACAATATAAGTATTCCCTGCATAGATATGACATCGGACATAGCAGACGGCAATCCTTCCGCATTTGAAGAATTCAATGCCTGCATGACCGCGGCGGAAAAGCTTCATGCTCCGTACATACGTCTTAAGGCGCTCGAACACGAAAACGGCAAAGAAAATGTTTACGGATTCATATCAAAGGTTCTTCCGGAAGCCGAAAAATACAGAAAAACCCTTATAGTAGAAACTGCCGGTATGTACGCCGACACGGGATGCCTGAGAGAATTGCTCAACGATTTTGCAAGCGATTCGCTCGGAGCGCTGTGGGATCTGCACCATCCGTACAATATGTATAACGAATCTCCGGAAACAACCGTAAAAAATCTCGGCGCATACATAAAGCACGTTCACATAAAGGATTCCGACGGAAAGGATTCCTACAATCTTGTAGGCGAAGGCACGCTTCCGATTGCAGACATAATGAACGCACTCAGATCCGTAAACTATGACGGCTTTATATCAATAGAATGGGATCCGCACTGGGTGGGCGGAATAGATGACATAAACATTATATTCCCTCATTTTGTGGCTTATATGTCGAGATACGACAACCTTGCAAGAGCCAAGACCATACTGTACGAAAACAATGCAAAAACGGGTAAATTCGTTTGGAAAAAAGACGTACTGATAGAAAAAACATTTTCGGACGTTCTCGACACTATGGTAAAAAATTTCCCGGATCAATATGCATTCAAATACACCACTCTCGACTATACAAGAACCTACTCCGAGTTCCGCGATGATGTCGATACATTCGCACGCTCTCTCATATCAATGGGGGTAAAAGCCGGAAGCCATGTAGCAGTATGGGCGTCAAACGTACCTCAGTGGTACATAGCCTTCTGGGCAACAACCAAGATAGGCGCCGTTCTTGTAACAGTGAACACGGCATACAAAATTCATGAAGCGGAATACCTGCTCAGACAATCGGATACGCACACTCTGATAATGGAGCGCGGAAGCAAGGATTCTCATTACGACGAGATAATAGCTGAGCTTTGTCCGGAGCTTGAAAATACAGCGTCCGGAGAACCTCTCCACGCAAAAAGACTGCCTTTCCTGAGAAACGTCATAACCGTCGGTTACGAGCAAAAAGGCTGTATGACATGGAACGACGCAATAGCAAGAGCGGAAAGAGTTCCGATTGAAGAAGTACGCCGTATGGCAGCGGCAGTGGATATTCACGATGTATGCAATATGCAGTACACATCCGGCACCACAGGCTTCCCAAAAGGCGTAATGCTTACGCACTACAATATAGTCAATAACGGAAAGTGCATAGGCGACAGAATGGATCTGTCTACGGCAGACAGAATGATGATACAGGTGCCCATGTTCCACTGTTTCGGAATGGTTTTAGCAATGACGGCAACTATGACTCACGGCGGCACAGTACTTCCTCTGCCCTATTTTTCTCCCAAGCCGGCTCTCGCCTGCATAAACAACGAGAAAATAACCGCATTTCACGGAGTACCCACAATGTTCATAGCGCTGCTTGAGCATCCCGATTTCCCGAAAACAGATTTTTCGTACATGAGAACAGGCATAATGGCAGGTTCGCCTTGCCCAATATCGGTAATGCAGGACGTCGTAAACAAAATGAACATGAAAGAAATAACAATCGTGTACGGTCAGACGGAAAGCTCGCCGGGCTGTACAATGAGTTCAACCGACGATCCGCTTGAAGTAAGAGTCGGCACTGTCGGACGCGCACTGCCCGAAATAGAATGTAAAATAGTCGATCCCGAAACTGGTGCGGATATGCCCGACAACGTTACGGGAGAATTTGTGGCAAGAGGATTCTATATAATGAAAGGCTACTATAAAATGCCCGCCGCAACCGCCGCCGCAATAGATAAAGACGGATGGCTTCATACGGGCGACCTCGCGTGCCGCACTCCGGAGGGTAATTACAGAATAACGGGACGTCTCAAGGACATGATCATAAGGGGCGGTGAAAATATATATCCCAAGGAGATTGAGGAATTTATATATACGCATCCGAAAGTCAAGGACGTACAGGTTATAGGCGTACCGGACGAACAGTACGGTGAAGAAATAATGGCTTGCATAATTCTGAAAAACGGAGAAAGCATGACTGCGGACGAAATGAAAACATATATAAGAGATCATATGGCAAAGCATAAGGTACCGAAATATATAGATTTTGTAGATTCGTTCCCGATGAACGTTGCAGGCAAGATACTTAAATACAAAATGCGCGAAGATGCCGTAAAGAAACTCGGACTGCAGAAAGCAGATTCAATCGTCACCGCATAACAGCGAAAGGACGGCTTATTAAGCCGAAAAATTTGAAATGAAACAGATTATAGACTGCCACTGCCACATATATCCGGAAAAAATAGCCGCAAAGGCAGTGGCGAACATAGGCGGATACTACAATATATCCATGGACAATAAGGGAACGCTTGACGACCTGCTCCAAGCCGGAACAAAAGCCGGGATTACACACCACATAATATTTTCCGTCGCAACAACACCTCATCAGGTTCGTTCCATAAACGAATTTATAGCGAATGCGGTATCTCTGCATAAGGATGTTTTCACAGGTCTCGGAACCCTTCATCCGCACAGTACCGATATAAAAGGAGATGCGGAACATATTTCCGAGCTCGGTCTTAAGGGCGTCAAACTGCACCCCGATATACAGGAAATACAGATGGATTCTCCCGAATGTATGGAGATATATCGCATTTGCAGCGGAAAGCTTCCTATTCTGTTCCACTGCGGCGATTACAGATACGACTTTTCCAATCCCAACAGACTGAAAAAAGTACTCGAAGCGTTTCCCGATCTGCAAGTCATAGGCGCTCATTTCGGAGGCTGGTCTGTATGGGAGGAGGCGGCAAAGGAGCTTTGCGGATATAAAAATCTTGTCGTTGACTGCTCTTCGTCGCTTTATGCGCTTTCCCCGGAAAAAGCTGCCGAAATAGTGCGTATGTACGGCGCCGGGAGAGTTCTTTTCGGTACGGACTACCCCATGTGGTCCCCGGAAGAAGAACTCAAGCGTTTTTATGCAATGAAGCTTACGGAGGAAGAAAACGAACTTATTCTCCGCAAAAATGCCGAAAGAATTTTTATGAAAGGAATCAACTCACATGAATAATAAAGTTTATAAAATCACTCTGACCGCAATACTGGCGGCTCTTATATACGTTGCCACAATGTTTTTTACAATTCCCCTGCCCGGAAACGGCTATGCAAATATGGGCGATTGTTTCGTAATAATTGCAGGATTTGTGTTGGGGCCCGTTTACGGAGCCTGTGCCGCCGGAATAGGCTCTGCACTATCCGACCTTACGCTCGGATTCGGTATATACGTTCCGGCAACGCTTATAATAAAAGCAATTATGGCAATAGTTGCGTATTACTGCCTGAAAATGTTTACAAAACGCAGCGGCTCAACAACCGTGTCCGTATTTATATGTACCGTAATCACCGAACTCTGGATGGTTGCCGGATATTTTATATTTGAACTGTGCTGTTTCGGCGGAGCGGTTGCGGCAGCGGATATACCGGGTAATGCTCTGCAGGGATTGGTCGGAGCGATTGCGGCAGGTATATTTTACAGCATAATTGTAAAAACGGGTATTCTGAATAAACTCTTGAAGCACAACTGACACAATACCAAATACATACTGATTTCAGATAAGCCATATTCCGGTAAACGCTTCTTTGAACAACGAACAACGGTATTCATTAAAACTAACATTATTCCGAAAGGACAGATACTCCTATGTTAAAAATAGCAATAGTGGGAACAGGCATAATAGGCTTAAGTCATATAGACGCAATCAAGCGTATTCCCGACTGCCGTCTGTGTGCGCTGTGCGACCTTGATGAAAATAAAGTAAAACCGCTCGCTGAGGAAAATAACGTTCCTTACTTTCTGAATTACGAGGATATTCCGACACATATCGATTGCGACGCGGTAATCCTCAATCTGCCTCACGGTCTGCACTGCAAGAGCTCCGTATTTTTTCTCGAACACGGTATTCACGTGCTTGTTGAAAAGCCTATGGCAAATACGGTTGCGGAATGTGAAAAGATGGCGGACGCCGCAAACAAAAACAGTAAAAAGCTTGCCGTGGCTCATATACAGCGTTTCTTTACGGCAAACACAATAGTGAAAAAAACAATAGAATCCGGAGAACTCGGCAAGCTTTGTATGTACACGGAATCAAGAACAGTAAATTATTTCGATTCCAAACGTCCGAGATGGTTTCTTGATAAAAAAATGGCAGGCGGCGGAATAGTAATGAATTACGGTGCGCACGCATTTGACAAGCTCTTTTTTACCACAGGCGCAAGACCGTTATCAATCAACGCATTTTGTGCAAATATCAAAAATGACGCCTCAATAGAAGGTCACGCTCAGATATTCGCACAGTTTGACAACAACGTTACAGCCGCAATAACATTTTCGGGATATTCAAACGTAATATATGACAGCATATACTACTTCACAGAGGGCGCAATGAGAGTCATAGGAAGCGACATTCTCGAAATAAACCGCGGCGACGGCAAAGGCTGGACAAGAATCCCCAATCTTAACGACGGATTGGAATTTGTCCGCGAAATTGAAGAGTTCCGTAAATATACGGATGACGAGCCCTCGCTTATCCCCGACGCCCAATACGGCAAGGACATAATATCGGCAATAGAAAAAGTGTACGGCTGATAAAACAATTAAAATACTTTTAGATTATTTGTCTGAAATTTCCGTTGTTTTTGATTGTTCCGGCATATAAATATTTCATTTCACACAATAAAAAGACTGCATTGCTGTCCTTTCCGGATATGCTTGCAGTCTTTTCTATAAGGAGCATTTTTCGGCAACGTTAAAAGTTGTGTAAAATAAGTCCGCATATCCGAAAACCTATTGACAATATCGCTTTTTGGTGATATACTTACACCGTGGTAAAGCGATAAAGTGCTTTGCATAATAATACATCGGAGGCAGTTATGAATCATCCCCATTCGGAAGCTACTGATAATCTGTTCAGAGCCATTCTCACGCTGGAAACCGTGGAAGAATGTTATAATTTTTTTGAAGATGCCTGCACAATAAAAGAAATAATAGAAATTACGCAAAGGTTCGAGGTCGCCGCATTGCTCAAGCAGGGCGTAAGCTATGCGCAGATAAGCAAGGAAACAGGCGCAAGCACCGCTACAATAAGCCGCGTGAATAAATGTCTCACATACGGCAGCGACGGCTACAATACGGTTCTTGCAAGACTTGAAAAAGCGGAAAAGCAAAAATAAATATTCTTAATCGGAGATAACGGTATGTTTGATATAAACATTCTTAAGAGTGAAGAAAAAGCAATTTTTTCTCTCAGAGCGCTGTACGACAAATACGGATACAAGCCATATAAAATGAGCAAGTTTGAAGAATACGCATTATACTCGCGCAATATGGATTTCCTTGTAAGCCGCAATATTATTACATTCAACGACACCGACGGCAGACTTTTAGCATTAAAGCCCGACGTAACTCTTTCCATAATCAAAAATTCAAAGGATGAGCCGGGGTACGTCCAAAAAGTATATTACAACGAAAATGTATACAGAGTATCCCCCCGCACGCACACATTCAGAGAAATAATGCAGACGGGACTTGAGTGTATAGGAGATATCGATATATACAATATAATAGAGGTCATAAATCTCGCAGCGGAAAGTCTTTCTGTTATATCCGATGAATTTGTTCTTGATATATCGCATATGGGTATTCTTTCGGCGCTCATAGACGAGTGCACGGGCGATAAAGAGCTTAAAAAGCAGATTGCCGCGTTCTTTCCGCAAAAAAATGCTCACGATATGATGCTGCTCTGCCGCGAAAATAATGTTCCCGAATCCGCATATATGAATTTGTGCCGTTTTATGGGAATTTACGGAGATATGGGTACGGTTGTGGAAAAGCTCGGAGATATCTGTACAAAAGGAAAAGCAAAGGATTCATACGATGAGCTGAAGCTTATATATTCTCTTCTTTGCGGAACAAAGTTTGAAAAAAATATACACTTTGACTTTTCAACGGCAAACGACATGAATTATTACAACGGAATAGTGTTCAAAGGATTTATAGAAAATATTCCGGACAGCGTACTTTCCGGAGGCAGATACGATACTCTGATGCATAAAATGGGCAGAAATTCGGGTGCAATAGGATTTGCGGTATATCTTGACGTTCTCGAGCAAATAAAAACATCGTCTCCCGAATTTGACGCAGATGTACTGGTTCTGTATGACCGCAATACAGATACCAAAGAGCTTATAAAGAAAGTAAACGAGCTTGCTCAAAGCGGACTCAGCGTTACCGCGCAGAAATCTGTTCCGGAAAAGCTCAGATACAAACGCATCGTGAATCTTACCGAAAGGAGTACGTCCGACAATGATTAATATAGCTTTGCCCAAAGGCAGACTCGGAGAAAAAGTGTATTCTCTGTTTGAAGCGGCGGGATACGATTGCCCGGCAATAAAAGAAAACAATCGAAAGCTCATTTTTGAAAATCCCGATAACGGGGTAAGATATTTCTGGGTAAAACCGTCCGACGTGGCAATATACGTCGAAAGAGGCGCGGCAGATATAGGCGTTGCGGGAAAAGATATATTGCTTGAATATTCACCCGATGTATATGAGCTTCTTGATATGAATATGGGTAAATGCCGCATGGCAGTGGCTGCCAAAAAAGGATTCCGCGATAATACGGATAAAACGCTTCGCGTTGCCACCAAATTCGTGAATATTGCAACAAGATATTACGCAGAGCAATGCAGAGATATAGATATAATAAAGCTTAACGGCTCAATAGAGCTTGCACCTATACTCGGACTTTCCGATGTAATAGTTGATATTGTCGAAACGGGCACGACTCTTAAAGAAAACAATCTTGAGCCCATCGAAACAATAGTGAATATCAGCGCAAGACTTATAGCCAACAAGGCAAGTTTTAAATTCAAATCAGACAAAACAGAAGAAATAGTCGGCAGAATGCAAGAAGCAGTGTCCGCAAAGGTTTAATGAAAGGAAAACATTTGTAAAATGATAAAAATACTTAAGTATTCCGAAGTATCCGATGACGAAATACTCGCGCGCGGCAGTGCGGCATCAGACGTCAGCGGTGCAGTTGCAGGTATAATAGAAAACGTCAAAATCAACGGAGATAAAGCTCTTTTTGAATACTCGGAAAAATTTGACGGCGCACATCTGACAGGCTTTGAAGTAACCGAAAACGAAATAACCGAAGCATTCAAAGAAGTAGACTGCCGTTTTATTGAAATATTGAAAAAGGCCGCCGAAAATATACGTGCATTCCACAGCAGACAGGTTCGCAACAGTTTTATTATAAACGAAACAAAGGGAGTTATTACGGGACAGAAAATAATTCCCATAGAAAAGGTCGGACTTTACGTACCCGGCGGTAAGGCGGCATACCCGTCAACCGTTCTTATGGACAGCATTCCGGCAAAAATCGCGGGCTGTAAGGAAATAGTAATCACCACGCCTCCGAATAAAGAGGGCAAAGTAAATCCCGTAATACTTGCAGCGGCAAAAATCGCCGGTGTAGACAGAATATTCAAGGTCGGCGGTGCGCAGGCAGTGGCGGCTCTGGCATACGGCACCGAAAGTATTCCTAAGGTGGATAAAATCGTAGGGCCCGGCAACGCGTATGTTGCCGAAGCAAAAAAACAGGTTTTCGGCACAGTATCAATAGATATGATTGCCGGACCGAGTGAAATTCTCATAGTTGCCGACAAAAGCTGTAATCCGAGTTACGTTGCGGCAGATCTGCTGTCTCAGGCGGAACACGATGAAATGGCAAGCGCCGTTCTCGTTACGGACAGCGTTGAGCTTGCAAACGCCGTAAGTGCCGAACTGGAAATACAGATGCCGCTCCTTGCAAGGGAAAAAATAGCAAGAGCTTCCATTGAAAGCAACGGTAAAATAATAATTACCGAAAATATAGCCGAAGCTGTTGAAATTGCAAATAAGCTTGCTCCGGAGCATCTTGAGCTTTGCGTTGACAATCCGTTTGATTTGCTTGACGCAGTAAAAAATGCAGGTTCCGTATTCATGGGTAAATATTGTCCCGAAGCTCTCGGCGACTATTTTGCAGGACCCAACCATACACTTCCCACAAGCGGTACCGCAAGATTTTCAAATCCGCTCTCGGTTGACGACTTTGTCAAAAAAACACAGTACACATACTACACCAAGGACGCGCTTGCAGATGTCGCCCAAGACGTTGCTTATTTTGCAATGCAGGAGGGGCTTACCGCACACGCAAAAAGCGCCGTAATAAGAACTGAAAGCAATACCGACGAGGAATTATGATATGAGCCGTTTTTTCAGCAGTAAATATAAAAATTTAGAACCTTACGTTCCCGGCGAACAGCCGAGAGATATGAAATACATAAAGCTCAACACAAACGAATCGCCGTTTGAGCCTTCCGACGCAGTAAAAAATGCGGCAGCAAAGGAAGCCGGCAAGCTTCAGCTTTACAGCGACCCGTCACTGAAATCCTTGTGCGACGCAATAGCTTCCCGATACGGCGTAATGCCGTCACAGGTCACAGCGGGAAACGGTTCCGATGAAATTCTCAATTTCTCGTTCATGGCTTTCTGCGACAAAGCTCATCCCGTGTGCTTTCCCGACATAACATACGGATTTTATCCGGTTTTTGCGGAAATCAACGGTATTCCCTATAAAGAAATACCGCTCGGAAACGACTTTACCGTAAATTATAAAGATTATTGCGGAATAAACGCAAACATAGTAATTGCAAACCCGAATGCGCCTACCGGAATAGCTCTTGAGCTTTGGCAAATAGAAGAAATAGTAAAAACAAACCCCGACAATATAGTTATAATAGATGAAGCATATGTCGATTTCGGGGCTCAAAGCGCTGTCGGGCTTATAAATAAATACGATAATATAATAGTGACGCAGACGTTTTCAAAGTCGCGTTCTATGGCGGGAGCAAGACTCGGTTTTGCGGTTGCAAACGAAGATATTATAAACGATATCAATACAATACGTTTTTCCACGAACCCATATAACGTAAACCGCATGACAATGGAATGCGGAACAGCGGCGCTTGAGGATAATGATTATTACATGAACAACTGCAAAAAAATCATGTCCGTGCGCGAACACACGAAATCCGCACTTGAAAACCTCGGCTTTGACGTACTGCCTTCACAAGCAAACTTCTTGTTTGCGCGTTCAAAATATATAAGCGGTAAGAGCCTGTATGAAAAGCTTAAGAAAAACGGCATACTCATACGTCATTTTGACAAAGACAAAATAAAAGATTACAACAGAATCACAATAGGCACCGAGGAACAGATGAATACATTTATAAACGCTGTAAAAAAAATAACGGAGGATAATATATGAAGTACGGTGAAATAAAAAGAAAAACCGCCGAAACAGATATAGTTCTCGGACTGAACATAGACGGCACAGGTAAAAGCACAATTGACACAGGATGCGGTTTTCTTGATCATATGCTTGTGCTGTTTGCAAAGCACGCGCGTTTTGACATAAACATAAAGTGCCTGGGCGACACAAACGTTGATTACCACCACACGACCGAAGATATCGGAATCTGTCTGGGTGAAGCATTTTCTGCCGCACTCGGAGACAAAAAAGGTATAAACCGATACGGTAACATGATATTGCCCATGGATGAAGCCCTCGTGCTTACGGCGGTTGACATTTCGGGACGGGCGTATCTTGCATACGACGTTGAAATGCCTACAGAAAAAACGGGCGACTTTGATACGGAGCTTATAAAGGAATTCTGGCTTGCATTTATACGCAAATCACAGATAACAATGCATATAAAAATGCTTGCGGGAGAAAATTCTCACCACATAGCGGAATGTATATTCAAATCGGTTGCAAGGGCATTAAAAAGCGCTGTTGAAACCGATGCAAGATATAAAGATGAAATTCCGTCCACAAAAGGAGTTTTGTAATGATTGCCATAATTGATTACGGAGTCGGAAATCTTTTTTCGCTCAAATCATCCTTTGAAAGCATAGGTGCAAAAGCAGTCGTTACCGGAGACGCAGACATTATCCGTGATGCCGAAAGAATAATACTGCCCGGAGTAGGCGCGTTTGAGGACGCCGCAAAAAAATTACGGGCAAGCGGTCTTGATTCCGTAATAAAACAGCAGGCAGATTCAGGCAAGCCACTCATGGGAATCTGTCTCGGAATGCAGCTTCTTTTCAATAAAAGCTACGAATACGGCGAACATTCCGGATTGGGACTTATAAAGGGCAACGTCGTTCCTATGTCGGGCGTTATTCCCGATTCGCTCAAAATTCCGCACATAGGCTGGAACGCACTTCACTTCAAAGGCGAAAAACACAATCTTTTCAAATACATAAACGAAAACGACCACGTTTATTTTGTACATTCATATTATGCGGATAATTGCGATGATTCCGTAATAGCAACCGCCGAATACGGCAAAGAACTCACCGCCGCCGTCGCTTGCAAAAACGTGTACGGATGCCAGTTTCATCCCGAAAAAAGCGGTGCGGTAGGACTTGCAATATTGAAGGCATTCTGTGAAATATAAATTACGAAAGGCTGAATTATGATTATTTTACCTGCCATAGATTTATACAACGGCAAAGCGGTTCGCCTCTACAAAGGCAATTATTCCGAAATGACCGTATATAATGACAATCCCTTAAGCGTTGCCGAGGACTTTGAAAAAAGCGGTGCAAAGTATATTCACATTGTTGATCTTGAAGGCGCCAGAGACGGCAACACGCCCAACATTGAAACCGTCAGAAAGATAGTTGAAAACACATCTTTGTCTGCGGAAATAGGCGGAGGAATACGTTCAATGGAGATTGTGGAAAAGTACATTTCCGTCGGTGTCAAAAGAGTGATACTCGGTACGGCAGCAGTTACGGACGACGTATTTCTTACCGAAGCCGTAAAAAAATATCCGGAGCAAATTGCCGTCGGCGCCGACATAAAAAACGGATTTGTAGCAATAAAAGGATGGTGCGAAAGCTCAGGATTTTCATGCAATGACTTTTTTGCCAAAATGCAGAACATGGGAGTAAAAACGGTTATATGTACCGACATTTCAAAGGACGGCGCCATGAAAGGCACCAATATTGAACTCTACAAAGAACTTTCGGAGAAGTTTTCGATGCAGATAATAGCTTCGGGCGGTGTAAGCAGTATTTCCGATATAAAAACGCTCAAAAAAATGAATATATACGGCGCAATAATAGGCAAAGCTTATTATACCGGGGCAATAAAAATAAACGAAGCGATAGAGGCGGCAAAATGATTACAAAAAGAATTATACCTTGTCTTGACGTAAAAAACGGCAGAGTCGTCAAGGGCGTCAATTTTATGGGACTTGCAGACGTATCATCGCCTGTGGAGCTCGCTTCATATTACAGCGCGGCAGGCGCGGACGAGCTTGTTTTTTACGATATAACAGCGTCGGCGGAAGGCAGAGCCCTGTTCACGGATATACTTTGCGAAGCCGCAAGCAAAATATTCATACCCCTTACCGTCGGCGGAGGAATAAATACCGTAGATGACTTTGACAGAGTTCTTAATTGCGGAGCGGATAAAGTAAGCGTCAATTCGGGAGCAATAAAAAATCCGCAGCTTATAGAGGACGCCGCAAAAAAATACGGGAATCAATGCGTCGTGCTTTCCGCGGACATAAAACGTGTAGACGGAGTTTTCCGTGTATTTGCCAAGGGCGGACGCGAAAACACGGGTATGGAAGCAATAGAATGGATAAAAAAATGCGTGGATATGGGCGCCGGAGAAGTGGTAGTCAATTCGATAGATACAGACGGCGTAAAAAAAGGCTTTGATTTGGAAATGCTTGACGCAGTATGCAATGCCGTGAATGTACCGGTAATAGCTTCGGGCGGCGCAGGCCGTGAAGAAGATTTTGTGACATTGTTCAGAACTCTCGACAAGGTTGACGCAGGGCTTGCGGCATCGGTATTCCATTTCGGCGAAATAAAAATAGCCCACCTCAAAAAAACGCTGAGGGATAACGGCATTAATGTAAGATTATAATCACACGGCAAAACAGGAGGATTAATTGCATGATAAATACAGATGAATTGAAATTCGACGAAAACGGACTTATCCCTGCCGTTATAGTAGATTCCGTAAGTAAAAAAGTGCTCACGGTAGCATACATGAACAAAGAGAGCCTTAATATTTCTCTCGAAAAAGGTCTCACGTGTTTCTGGAGCCGTTCGCGCGGCGAGCTTTGGCTCAAGGGCGAAACAAGCGGAAATTACCAGCATATCGTGTCCGTTACCGCCGACTGCGATAAAGACGCGCTTGTTGTTGTAGTGGAAAAAGACGGTCCCGCTTGCCATATGGGTACAGATTCATGCTTTAACAACGTTCTTTATCAGAGCGATAAATATTCCGAATTTTCTCTCCGGGGACTTTATGATCTGCTCGTAAACAGAAAAGAACAAAAACCCGAAGGGTCATATACAACATATCTTTTTGAAAAAGGAATAGACAAAATTCTTAAAAAGGTAGGTGAGGAATCAACCGAGGTAATCATAGCCGGCAAAGCGGACGACAAAAAAGAAACAATTTACGAAATAGCAGACCTTGCATATCACATAATGGTTCTTATGGTGCAAATGGGGATATCCGTCGAAGATATTCACAGAGAGCTTGCTTCCAGACATATAATCGACCATAAAGTAAAACAGGAAAAAATGACAAAATAAAAACAACGCACGGAATCCCAATAAACGGGCTTTCCGTGCGTATTGCTTTATGCTTCAGAAAAAGCCCGCAATAAGTCTTGCACAGCAAAAAAACAGCGTTGAAATACTCCATGCGGATATAATGTGAATACATACGCTTAACCATGTATATCCGAGAGAACCCGTTTCTTTTTTTATTGTTGCAACCGTTGCCATGCACGGCACGTAAAGCAGGCAGAACAGCATCATGGAATACGCGTTAACCGAAGTAAATCCCAGTGCCGAAAGAGAATCCGCAAGCGAACACATTCCTTCAGCAGAAAGTATATTCCCTATACCGAACAGTACGCCGAGACTTGATACCACAACCTCCTTTGCCGCAATTCCGGAAATAAGCGCAACCGCAATCTGCCAGTATCCGAGTCCTGCCGGAGCAAGCAGAGGCGCTATGAATTTTCCTATGTATGCGGCATAGCTTTGCTCAATATACGGAGTTATTCCGTGCGGTCCGAAATTAAGCAGTAACCACAACACAACCGATGCAACAAAAATTGTTGTTCCTGCTTTTGTGATGTAATCCTTCAGTTTTTCCCAAACATATATGAACACTGTATGTGCGTCGGGAAGCTTGTATTCGGGAAGCTCTATAAGTAATTGACTGCGTCGGTTATTTTTTCCGCCGACATTTACAAATTTTGCAACGGCAACGGACATCACTATTCCCACAATGTACATTGAATAAGCCGCAAGCATGGCATTTCGGGCAAAAAACGTCTCCGAAAGCAGTACATATATAGGCAATCTTGCGCTGCACGACATAAAAGGTACGGCAAGAATTGTTTTTATTTTATCGGATCTGTTTTCAAGTGTTCTGGTTGCCATAACCGCCGGAACCGAACATCCGAATCCGAGAATCATTGGTATAAATGCTTTTCCCGAAAGTCCGAGCTTTGACATAAAAGAATCCATTATATACGCGACTCTCGCCATATATCCGCTGTCCTCAAGAAAAGCAAGCTCAAGAAAAAGTATAAATATATTGGGTAGAAACGTAAGAACCGCGTCTACGCCCGCAATTATTCCGTCTACCGCAAGCGAACGCACCGTTTCGTTTACATTCATACTTAATAAAAAATCTGCAACCGTATCGGAAATATATTCAAATACCGATTCAAAGTATGTTCTCAGAAAATCTCCCACCGTAAACGTAAGAAAAAATACAAAAGCCATAACCGCCATAAAAACAGGAATACCAAGTACGGGATGAATAAGAACCGAGTCGTTTTTATCTGTCACGGGTCTTTTTTTATCTTTGTTTACAAGAACTTCGGTTATAATTTTCTCTATCAGACCGTAACGTTGATTTATGATTTCCGTTTCAATGCCGTTTTCGGACATTGCATCCGTATCAATATTGTATTTCCCGCAGATTTCATCATCGCGTTCAAGTATTTTCACCGCAATCCAGCCCGTATTCAAAGTATCGGGATATTTTTCCTTTATCATTGCCGCAACCGATTCTGTTGCCGCTTTGGTATTGCGGTCGTATTTTACGGCAATATCATAATTTCCGTACAGTCCTGCATTGTTGTCTTTACCTGCTTTAGCGGTACTGTATGCGCACCTCATAAGTTCGTCAAGCCCCGTTCTTTTCCTTGCGCTTATCGGAATTACCGGAATGCCGAGCATTTGCGACAGTTTTTTTGTATTTATACTCATTCCTCTTGCTTTAACAATATCCATCATATTAAGAGCCAGAATGACAGGTTTGCCGATTTCGATAAGCTGAACGGTAAGATACAAATTGCGTTCAAGTGATGAAGCATCCGCCACATCTATTATTACATCAACGTCATTTTGCAGTATATATTCCCTTGAAAGCCTCTCCTCCATCGTGTACGATGTAAGCGAATATATGCCCGGCAAATCAACGAGCTTCATTTTTTGCCCGTCAAACTCAAAGTCGCCCTCTTTTTTCTCTATTGTTACGCCGGGCCAGTTTGCCACTTTAAGTCCCGCGCCCGTATACGCATTGAACAGCGTTGTCTTTCCGCAGTTCGGATTGCCTATAAACGCAACATTTATAATATTTTCCATAACGTATTTACTCTCCGATTATTTTATAACGCGCTCTGCCCTATTTCCCAAAGCTTCTGTATTGATTCCTTCGGCAAATTTTCTGCCTATTGCCAGACGCGTTCCTCTCACTTT
>CAJLXE010000004.1 GCA_905210525.1 uncultured Clostridia bacterium
TTCACATTAAACTCCAAAAGCTATTTTATTATATATTAACACTTATGAAATTATTTATATGAAGTTAATATTGAATTTTTGTTAACTTTATATTAATTAGGCTTTGCCCTTATTATCTGTAAATCTATATTTCAATTCGGCGTCCGTTTATTTAATTAAATATTTTTCACTCACGCACTACCCCGCAAATTTATATTGATTTCAGGATTTTATCTGTACTTTTCCAATAAAAAAAGCTTCCGGACATACTCGGAAGCCTGTAAGTATTTATATTTTATTTGTTTTTCGCGCCGTGTAAAGAAGCTTCTTGCTTCATGCTTTCTATTGTTCTGTCGGTTTTCTTTTTTATAAGCATTCCCCTGTAATACGCAAACGCCAAACCGGGAAAATAAAGAACCACAACCGCAATTCTCATCCATATGCTGTCCTTGGTTATAATGAGAAAATTAAGATAACCCGCATTCCAGTATCTGAACAGCAATTTAAATATATCTCCGAGCTGTTCTCCGCCCGCTCCGAATAAACCAAGCGCAATAAACACTATATTCGGTATATTGAGAACAGCCGCCGCAACAAGAATCTTTTTTACATCAAATTTGTCCTTTTTTGCGTCATAAACCGCGTCCTTTTCAAGCGCAAAGCACATAAATGCCCAATAAAACGCCGCCAATGCAAACGATATCACAATCTGATACCATCGGTTTTCTCTGAAAATAAGCAAAAGAGTCATCATCATAAGCGCCATAACTATTACGGCAACAATATGCGTGCCCAAAACTTTTAAAATATACTTAACGGCAGACATACTCCATACCTTTCCTGATACATATTTCCCGGAAATCTCAGTCCTCAACGAAAACTCTTTCCACTCTCTGCGCCACCGAAGTAAGAACCTCATACGATATCGTCATGCACATATCGGCTATACTGTCCGCGTCCACGCAAATACCCTGTCTTTCTCCCATGAGCACCGCCTCCGTTCCCTCTTTTGCATCGGGAATGTCGGTAATATCCACCATCATCTGATCCATGCAGACCCTACCCACAACATCTGCCGTTTTACCGTTTATTATTACCTTTCCGCGATTGCTCAGAAGTCTGTTGTAGCCGTCCGCATATCCCACCGGAAGAGTGGCTATACGCATTGTTTTATCTGCCCTGAAAGTAGCTCCATAGCTTACCGCCTCGCCTGCCTCTATAACATTGACCGCAGATATATTCGTCACAAATTCGGCAACAGGCCTAATATTTACATTGCTTATCTGCTTTATGTATTCGGACGGGTAGTAACCGTAAAGACCTATTCCCAGTCTGACCATATTGTATTGCGGACAAATCCCGCGCATTATGCCTGCCGTATTGCACACGTGTATGAAGTCAAACTTTATTCCCGCCTCATCTGCCAGAGCAAGCATTTCTTCAAAGCGTCTTATCTGTTCCTCAGTACCCTTGACATCCTGTTCGTCCGCGGTTGCAAAGTGAGTAAATATGCCGTCGGCTGTTACGTTGCCGCTCGCCTTTATGACCTCTGCAAGCCGTTTGAAGCTTTCTTTATCGGATATTCCTATTCTGTTCATGCCGGAATTGACTTTTATGTGAACATATGCCCGTTTACCGTTTCGGGTTGCTATTTCGTCAAGTTTTTTTACCGTGTCCGTATCAAACACAGTCTGGTGCAGACCGTACTTTACGCAAATTTCAAGTTCCTCGCCGTTTGCCGCTCCGAGAACAAGTATCGGCGCGTCAATACCGTTTTCACGCAGATAAATGCCCTCCTCCGGAGTTGCAACGCCCAGCCAGTCTGCACCGTATTTGAGGGAATAGCGTGCCGTATCCAGCACGCCGTGACCGTAAGCATTCGCCTTTACGACCGCCATCAGATGCGTAGACGGCAAAAGCCCTTTCTTAAGCTCTGCAATATTATTTTTGAGTTTTGAACAGCTTATAACCAATCTTGTGGAGCGCATACGTCAGGTATTCCCTTCTTTAATCAACTTATTTATTTACCGATTACATTATACTCGGCAGATATCGGCTTGTGAAGCTTTTTTGCTTATTTAAGCGAATTAACTATTTCCTCTGTATCCATAGCTATCATAAGCTCTTCATTGGTAGGAATTACAACAACCTTTACCTTTGAATCCTCTGCGGAAATAAAGCCATCCTTTACATCCTTATAGCTTGCAAGAGCATTATTCTTTTCTTTGTCAAGCTTAACGCCGAGATATTCCATACCCTCAAGAGACCATTCTCTGAGGTATGTAATGTTTTCTCCTACGCCCGCGGTAAACACAATTACGTCAACGCCGTTCATTGCCGCCGCATATGCGCCTATAAATTTCTTTATGCTGTATGCGAGCATTTTTACCGCAAGAAGTGCTCTCTCGTTGCCCGCGTTTATAGCCGCCGTAAGATCTCTGAAGTCGCTGCTTACTCCGGAAACTCCGAGCATTCCCGATTTTTTATTGAGATATGTGTCTATTTCCTTTGTGTTGAAGCCCTTTTTATCCATAAGCAAGCCTACTATTGCCGGATCTATCGAGCCTGTACGCGTTCCCATAGGCAGACCGTCCAAAGGCGTAAGGCCCATGCTTGTGTCCACGCACTTTCCGTTCTGAACCGCCGCAATGCTTGAGCCGTTGCCTATATGGCACGTAATTACTTTGAGCTCTTCGGCAGGCTTATTCACGTATTTTGAAACCTGCTTTGAAACGAATCTGTGAGACGTTCCGTGGAAGCCGTACTTTCTTATTCCGTACTGCTCGTAATCCTCATACGGAACGGCATACATATACGCATAATCCGGAATTGTCGCATGGAAAGCCGTATCGAATACAGCCACATTCGGCGTATCGGGCATAAGCTCTCTGCAAGCCTCTATACCCATAAGATTTGCCGGATTGTGAAGAGGTCCGAGCGGAATACATTCCTTTATGGCTTTTTTAACCTTTTCATTTACAAGCACGGAACCCGAAAACTTGCTTCCGCCGTGGAGAACTCTGTGTCCTATTGCATTTATTTCGGACAAATCGTTTACAACTGCATAATCGCCCTTTGTAAGGATATCTATTACGGCTTTTATAGCCTCAAGATGCGTTGCCATGGGAATATTTGCCTCATAAGCGTCCTTTCCCGGCACGTTGTGTTTAAGTCTGCCGTCTATACCTATTCTTTCGCAAAGACCCTTTGCAAGGATTTCTTCGTTTTCAGTGTTGAAAAGCTGGTACTTAAGAGACGAGCTTCCCGAATTGATTATAAGAATTTTCATATTTTTGAGTTCCTCTCGCGATTACTTTTTAACCATCTGTGCCTGTATAGCCGTTATAGCGACAACATTGGCAACGTCCTCTGCACTGCAGCCTCTCGAAAGATCGTTAACCGGAAGAGCAACGCCCTGGCTTATAGGTCCTATCGCCTCTGCCTTTGCAAGACGCTGAACAAGCTTATATGCAATATTACCCGCATTGAGATCCGGGAAAACAAGTACGTTTGCCTGACCCGCAACCTTGCTGTCGGGGCACTTCTTAGCCGCAACGGATTTTACGAGAGACGCGTCTGCCTGCAGTTCGCCGTCAATATCAAGCTCGGGAGCTTTTTCCTTTGCAATAGCCGTAGCTTCTCTTACCTTGTCAACGTTGGGACCTTTTCCGCTTCCGAGGGTTGAATATGAAAGCATTGCAATCTTAGGCTCCATTTCGGCAAGGATTCTTGCGCTGTCGGCAGCCGCAATGGCTATCTCGGCAAGTTCTTCCGCAGTAGGATCGGGATTAAGCGCGCAGTCGGCAAAAATGAATGTACCGTTGCATCCGAATTCGCAGTCCGGAACCTCCATTACCATGCAGCTTGACGCAACCTTTATTCCCGGACGTGTCTTTATAACCTGCAGAACAGGTCTCCATACATCCTGAGTGCTTGTGGACGCGCCGCATACCATACCGTCGCAGTCGCCGCTCTTTACCATCATTGTACCGAAATATGTGTGCTTGTTGAGGAGCTTGTCCGCTTCTTCGGGAGTCATTCCCTTATTTTTTCTTATTTCGTAAAGCATTTTTGCATAATCTGCTCTTCGGGGGCAATTATCGGGGTCTATAACCTCAACTCCCGAAATATCAATGCCGAACTTTTCAATTTCTTCCTTTTTGCCGAGCAGAATGGTATTTGCAAAGCCTTCCTTCTGAGCAATAACCGCTGCCTTTACAACTCTTTCGTCAAAGCCTTCCGGAAGAACTATTGTTTTCTTGTCCTTCATGGCTCTTGATCTTATGGAATCGATAACTCCCATCTTTCAATCCTTTTATCCCCGTATACCGCGGAATAAATTTTCCTTTCATAAAAATTTATATAATATTTTGAATACAATACATATACGGAATCATAAAATACCGTACCGTCTAATATTGTACACCCAAAACGAATTTTTATCAAGCGGAAAATGCAAATGTATGGGAAATCAGCTCAAAAAGTAACAAAGCTCGTCGTTTTATGCCCGACAAAGCTCATCGAATCAGTTTTTTCCAAAATAATCCTCGTTCCAGCCGAAATTATCAAGCCAATCAAATCTGTCCGAAAGCCACGAGCATAGGTATTCCACGTGTTCATCGTACGTCTTGAGCGCCACGATCTGCTCCGGCTCTTCATTTATACGCTTACCCATGGAATCCCAACGCATATAATTACGCTCGGCTGCATTTTTCATTGCGTCACCCATTTTTCTTGCCTGAGCCGCAGCCCCCTCAAAAACGTCTCTTTTTTCAGTCCAGCGTTCTCTTACAAGCTCCCTGAACCAGCTTCGTTTCATTATTGCGGTAAACCACCTGTTTTCCTGCCCGAGTTCTCCGCTTTCGCCTACATATACGCCCTCATAAGTTCCGTTCCAAAGCCTGTAATCATTGCCCGCCGCAAGATCGAAATCCCACACCGGTCCGAAGAAAAGCTTGCCGCCCGGCTTTTTGTACATATAAAACGACGACCAACCCACATCCACATTCATCATATATTCCTGCACAAGATACATATCAACAAACGAATCGATGTCTATATACGTTTCCACCGTTTCTCTGTCTCCGCGCATTATCGCAGTATGGGTCTGTTCGATATATTTTTTTATAAATTTACACTGTTCCGGCGTAACGTCGTTCTTGACAGCATAAAGTCTTCCGCGCGCATTGAAGTAATTGACATCCTTAACGCTGTCTTCATCGTCCGCCGCATAGTGGTCAAGCTCAATAAGATATCCCGTATCAAGCTCTGTGGGACTCGTCTCGATATCAACGCGGTTTTTATTTACCTGCGTCTGCTCGCAAAGCAGATATACACCTTTGTATTCACCGTTTATCATAACCTCAACAAAGCTTGCCGAAGAAGTATATTCCAGCGCGTCAAGCTTTCCGCCGAGATAAAACGCCATATAATTTCTCAGCATGGACTGGTCGCAATGATTTGCAAGAAGCACCCACTGCTTTGTCTTTCCGCGTCCCTGACCGAGAAGATTTTCCTTTTCGTTAAGCTTCAGTTTATACGATTTCTTATCATGATACCATGTCGAATTTCCTCTGCCGCGGATAAGCGCCGAAGCGTTTCTGAGACAATATTTCTCATCGGTATTGGATATATCAAGCGTTACCTCGGTATATTCCGTTTTCGACGTCACTTCGTTTCCGCTTGCCATGGTAAACGAAAATACCGGCAGTTCAAGATATTCCTGTTCAAAACGAGCCGTAATTGTCGCGTCCTTATAAAAATGCTCCCCCGAACGCGGATTTTCCGTTACACCGTCGCTCCATCCCGCAAACTTATATCCGACATCAGGCACTGCCGTTACCTGTTTGCTCGGTTCTCCGTTTATAAGCGTCTGGTTTACTTCGCCCTCAACTCTTCCGAAGCCGTCCGTCTCGGCTTCAAATGCAATGCTGACGGATGCCGGAAACGTCTCTTCAACCTCGCCGCACGATGTCATCATCAACACCGATAAAGCCGTCATAAAAATAATCAGAACACGTTTCATAAATTTATACCCTTCCTGAATTATATTATATTCTGCTCCCGAGCTTTGACAGCGCCGTCCTTATCATTTCCCTGCTTGTAGGCGCATCTACGCCTTTAAGCGCCTGCTTTGCCTCATTCATCTGATATCCCAACGCCACAAGCGCCTGAAGTGCCTCCGTATATGCCGGATTTTCATAAGAGGCATAAGCGTCGTTATCGCTCATATCGTCAAGCGCGGACTTGTCCACTTTATCTTTAAGCTCCAGAACAACTTTTTGCGCCATTTTGGTTCCCACTCCGTTGGCTCTTGCTATCGCCCTGTAATCGTTTTCCGAAACGGCTCTCACAAGTTCACGCGGAGAAAGCACCGACAGCACCGCAAGCGCCGCCTTTGGTCCTATACCCGATATTCCGAGAAGCTTCATGTATATTTTTTTCTGTTCCTTTTCCGCAAAGCCCACAAGTTCATGTGCGTCCTCTCTTATAACCTCATGAACATAGAGCTTTATTATTTCGCCCTTTTCGGGCAGCATTGCAAGTACGGAATTGGGTGCGCCTATTTCATAGCCTATTCCGTTTGCCTCCATTATTATTTTGTCGTCTTCTATTCCCTGAAATATACCTTTTATGTATGCGTACATGAATTCTCCCTATTTTACCGTATTGTTGTTTTCATAAGCATTCCCGCATTATTTATATGCGTAATAGCTATTGCAAGCGCGTCCGCGGCGTCATCGGGCTTCGGAATTTCTTCAAGCCCCAATATCGTCTTTACCATAAACTGTATCTGCTTCTTTTCCGCATGACCGTACCCCGCAACAGCCTGCTTTGCCTGCAACGGAGTATACTCATAAAGCGGTATTCCGCAGTTTTTCACCGCAAGCAGTATCACGCCCCTTGCCTGACCTATCGATATTGCCGTCTTTACATTCTTATTGAAGAAAAGCTCTTCAACGCTCACCGCGTCCGGCTTGTATTTTTCCAGAAGCTCGTTAAGCCCTTGCCACAGCTTAAGAAGTCTGTCCGGCTCGTCCGTATGCGCTTCGGTTTCTATTACTCCGTAATCCACCGTGCAAAATCTGTATCCGTTGCTCTCCACAACGCCGTACCCCATAAGCGCAAGTCCCGGGTCTATGCCCATTACCCTCATATGTAAATCTCCGTTCCATTCAATCTCCGTGCGGTTTATCCGTCACAACGCCACGCTTTGCTATCATTTCGCACAAAACATTGCTGTGTCCCGCGCCTATAACCAGTATTATGTCGTTTTTAACCGCATTTTTCTCAATATAATCCGCAACCCCCGTATAATCCGGCATATATGACGCGTTCATTCCCTTTTCGCACATCGCCCTTGCAAAATCTCTCGAATGTATTTTTCCCTCGTCCTTTTCGCGTGCGGCGTATATGTCAAGCATTATTATTTCGTCGCAGTCCTTAAATGCCTCAACCGTTTCATCAAAGAAATCTATTGATCTGCTGTACGTATGAGGCTGAAATATGCATATGAGTCTGTTATGCTCAAGACTCTTCGCCGCCGATATGACCGCTCTGTATTCGTCAGGAGTATGCGCGTAATCGTCATAAACCGCAGCTCCGTTCACCGAACCGTAATAATCAAAGCGTCTGCCCGCGCCCTTATATTTCACAAGCGCCGCCGCCGTATCCTCAAACGATATTCCGAAGTAATACGCAACCGCAAATACCGCAAGCACATTATAAACATTATGTCTGCCGCAAAGAGGCACATTTACCCCCACTTTATACTCTCCCCTGAAATATACGTCAAACGACAGTGTTCCTTTTCCGTCTTCGTGTATATTCCGTGCGGTAAAATCCGCATTTTCATTGATTCCGTATGTAAGCTTGGGTCTTGACACCGAGCCGAGTATTTCCGACGTCACCCCGCAGTCGGCACAACCTATAACCATTCCGTTTTGCGGCGTCTCGAGCGCAAATCTCCTGAATGAAGCCTTAAGCTGTTCCATGCTTCTGAAGTAATCTGTATGCTCAAGCTCAACGTTAAGGATTACGGCAACGGTAGGTCTGAAATCAAGAAAGCTGTCCTGATATTCGCACGCCTCGGCAACAATAACGTCGCCGCCGCCTATTCTCACATTGCTTCCTATATTTTTTGACGTGCCTCCTATAAGCGCGGAAGGATCGTATCCGCATTCTATCAGCACCGTTGACAAAAGAGCGGTTGTGGTGGTTTTGCCCTTTGTTCCGGATATACCTACCGCATTTTTGTAGCACCGCATAATTTTGCCGACAAGCTCCGATCTTTTAAGACAGCATATACCGTGCTCCCTTGCGTACGAAAGCTCGGGATTTTCATCGTGAATCGCCGCCGTATATACCACAACCTCTGCTCCGCTTTGCTTTATATTTTCGGCATTGTGGCCTATCTTAACGTCTATTCCGTTTTCAATCAGATGTTCCACCTTTACCGATCTCTGCGTATCCGAGCCGCTCACTGCAAACCCTTCGTTTTTAAGCAAAAGCGCAAGACCACTCATGCTCGAGCCGCCTATTCCTATAAAAAATACATTTTTTCCGCACAAATCAATCTGCGTCATATATTCAATCCGACCTGCTCTTCCCGTATGCAGGATATTCCCTTTCTTTTATATCTTAAGCCGTCCGAAAAACCCGGCAATCCGAAAATATCCCCCGGACTGCCGACCTCACTGTTCATTATTATTTGATATCTCTTCTGCAGAAAGCGTCTCTTGCCGTAAATACCATCGCAAACACCAACACCGCAACATATATTACGGAAAACCATATGTTTATTTCGGTATCCTGCGCCATACCGGTCATAAAATCCGAAACCGTATATCCGCTTGAAAATACTCCCGATACTATATTGTCAAGACTTACCGTGGGAGTATATTTCATCCACGTTGAACCTACAACATAACCCACCAGCTTCAATACCGACGCCATAACATAATTTACGCCGAGAGATACACCTATTGCAATTGCCGTATTTCTCGTCAGTGCGGAAAGCATGATTGCCAACGCCGAGTAGAAAATCACCGGCACAAACTGAACAAGCGCATAAAGTATCACATACGGAACAAACGCTATATATACCGTGGAATTTATTCCGTATCCGACATACGGCATGAGCGAATCCGCTCCGAATAATGCCAATGTCGTAATCATGCACGCAACCGTAAGAAGCAGCAGTGCCGCAAAATCCACCGTAAACAGCGCGAAGCATTTCGCCGCAAATATTTTCCGTCTCTTTACAGGCGCAACAACAAGCATTTTAACCGAACCGTTTGCCATTTCCGTCGAAACAGACGCCCCCGCAAGCACTGTTGCCAATGCAAGTATAAAAACCGCGCCTATTGAAAACACCGTTCTTACAAGCGTTGAGCTGTTCATGGCATAAGTGTCCGTCGATACATTTACATTGAAAAAACCACTCTCAAGCTTGCGCTGTGCAACAGCCATTTTTTGTTTGTACTCTTCTGTCTGAGACGGCGTAAGTATCGTACTGCCCGATACGCCCGATTCTGTTATATTCTTATAATTTTCTATGTCTGCAATGCAATTGTATGCTTCTTTGTGCGCTTTATATTCACCCGTTATATTGTATTTAAGGCGAATATTATTCTGTTCTATCCGGGTATTCTTTTCAATTTCCGGCAACGGTATTTCACGTATTTGTGCATTTGCCAATTCTATGTATGCCGCAAAATCGTTCTCATCAATTATCTTCCGGTATTTTTCATTTTCAGTCCGCAATTTGTCTGCTTCCGCCTCGGAAAGCGCATTTGTAAGGCACGGAACACCGTTATCGTGTATCATTTCCTCAAGATTGTATTTCTTGATCACATTATCGTAAACGGCTATATGATACTCGTTTTCACGTATTCTTCTGAGCAATTCACACTTGTAATTGTCAGAGTCCGTATTCACTATATGCATATCAATGCAGCTCTGATAATATCTGATTAATGACTTTGCATCCTCAAGTCTGCACAGATCTGTGTAAGGACCCGCCCATGTATCGGTATTCGTCATTTGTTCTGCGGTTATATCTCTCGTGATTTCTTCAAGAGCTTCCGCTTCTTTCTGTTTTTCCTCCATATCACTGCGATACCACTTAATACTGTCATTACTTGCGTATCCGCTGTTCCGGCATATTATAACGCTTATAAATACCGTCAGAACAAGCATCACAATACATATTATCCACACACTTTTTTTGTGTAATAATTTGATCATTTCATTTTTATATGCCGCAAAAAACTTATTCAATTCCGGATCCTCCTGTTATATTGATAAACGCGTCTTCAAGACTGCTTTCCACCGGCTGAACCGCATATATTCCGACTCCCGATTCCGTAAGCCTGCGCACAAGACCCGGCACACCGTCCACCGTAACCGCAAACGTTATCGAAGCGGCGCTTCCGTTTGCAATCGGAGAACCCGAAACTTCTTTTATAACATCGCCAAGGTCGACGTTTATTATGTTTTCCGCCGCCACTGCATCCGACACTATAATCTTGTAATATGTGCTTTCGGCTCCGTCAACAACCGCCGCCACATCCTCCATGCCTATCAGCCTGCCACGCTCGACTATTGCCACTCTGTCGCACATAAGCTGCATTTCCGACATCATGTGACTCGATACAAACACCGCCGCACCGTCTTTGTGCGCGGCATTTTTTACTATTTCTCTGAATTCCTTTATGCCCTTAGGGTCAAGACCGTTTGTAGGCTCATCGAATATAAGCAGTCTCGGCTTATTCAGAATCGCCAGCGCAACTCCGAGCCTCTGCTTCATGCCGAGAGAATATTTTTTGACCTTATCATCTATTCTTGCCCTCAGACCTACAATATCTATTACTTCTTCTATTCTCGAATACGGAATCCCTCCATGTATCCTTGCCGCCATCTCAAGATTCCGTCTGCCGGAAAATTGTTTGTACATATCCGGATTTTCCACTATCGCTCCGAGATTCGCCACAGCCTCTTCAAAATTGTTTTTAAGGTCATAACCGCATATTTTCACGTCTCCGCTATCCGGGAAAAGCAGTCCCGTTATAAGCTTTATCGTGGTTGTTTTGCCCGATCCGTTCGGTCCCAGAAATCCGACCACTTCGCCCGAATTTATTTTCAGCGATATGCCGTCTATAATACGGCGCTTTCCGAACGATTTCGTAAGATTGTTCAATTCAAGTATTGTTTCCACAGCCATTCCTCCTCAATTCGGTTTATTCGTAAAAATAAATATCTTCATCCTCGGGGTAATCCGATATGAAGCTGCCGCTGAATGCGGAAAAAGCGGACTTTGCGTTCAATATATACCATTCCGAGCCGTCCTTGATGTATGTAAACGTACATAAGCAATGTGTCGTCATAACATTTCCGTCCGTATAAATATCAGTGCATATCTGTGCGGTTGCCTCTTTGCCGTCATTGCTTATGTTTATGTTAGAATATCTTTTTTCTATGCGTATTTCCACATTGTTATAATGTGTTCTGTTTTTTTCCTGATATATTCCCGCGTATTTCAACGATTCAAGCGCCTTTTCGGCAACATAATTCTTTCCCGCCGCGGATTCCGTATAAAGCATAGGCTCAAGCTCTCTCTCGGCCCGTTTGTAATGGTTTACAAACACCGATGTCTCCGTTCCGTTTCCCCTTACATTTTCTGGCAGAACAGCATATTTCGCCTCAAGCGTAAAATATTTTTCCGTAACCTCAAGTATCTTCTTCTCTGCAATGTTTGCATTTACGACTTCAAGCGTTATCATCAGGGCAAGTATTACCGCAATCGCAACAAATAATATTCCGCCCCTGTTGATTTTTTTGTATTTACTCATTTTCAGCCTCCTTTTCCTTCTTTTTTGATATTTTATTGTATACAAACAAGCATACAAGACTTATCGCTCCCGTAACCGCAAATATTACCGCCGCAACCCAATATTCTCCCGCGCCTACATACGAACCTCCGATCGTAGACGATATAACGGACGGTATTCTTGCTATGGACGATATAATCAGGAACTCATGCAGTTTTATCTTTGTAAGCCCCACAAAATATGTTACCACGTCCTTCGGTATTCCCGGAACAAAGAACAGTATAAACAGCGTACGCTTCAGCTTTTTGTCCGTATTTATAAATTTGATGCTGTCTATTTTTTCTCTCGGAACAAATATTTCAACAAACTTTACCCCGAGCTTTCTTGTCAGCATAAAAATCGCCGCGGCGGCAATAATATTGCCCGCATAGCATATAAGAGTGCCCTCCAGCGCCCCGAAAGCATACCCGAGTCCTATCTCCACCGCTTCGCCCGGAATAAGCGCTATAACAACCTGAAGTATCTGTATTCCGAGCCCCACGAAGCGTCCGCTCCACCCAAACGACTGTATAAAGTCTCTGAACTGCTCCGGCGTGCTCCCGAACTCCCTGAATTTGATAAAAACAAAATATGTAATAAGTACCGAAAGTATAACCACAACGGCAATAGATATTATTCCGTATATTTTTTTCTTCTTTTTATAATTATCATCCATAATAAAAAACTCCGTCCCCACAACATTACGCAAGCATATTCCCAATATAAAAGACTTGCGTTTAAATAAAATTCTTCAATTCAGTTCATCCAGCGTAAGGCCTATACTGCCGGCGAACGTATCCATAAAATAATCCACCTCCGGTAAGTCCGTTTCCTTTATCTGCAAAAGAAGTGTTTCCTTTGCCGTGGCAAATTCGCGGTTGCCCGATTCAAGCTCCTCAACGCACTTGAAATAAGCCGAAATCTTGTCCGCCGCCTTTACTATCCTGTTTTCATATTCGTCACCCGATTTATCAATGCAGCTGTATTCGTCTCTTATTTCCGAGGGAATCATATCTTTCAGCTTTTTTACGGATATTTCCTCTATTTTTTTGTATGCGCCCTTTATTTCCGGATTGAAATATTTTATCGGAGTCGCCATGTCTCCCGTTATAACCTCCGAAACATCATGATATATCGCAAGCATTACTATATGCTCCGCATTGCAGTTTCTCGAAAACATACTGTTGCCCACTGCCGCAAGTGCGTGCGCTATGTACGCAACGTCAAGGCTGTGCTCCTTTATGTTTTCGGGCTCTGTATTTCGCATAAGTCCCCATCTTTTTATGTTCTTCATTCGCATAAGATATGCAAAAAAATGACTTTTCATATTACGTTTCCTTTCCCTTTGCGAGTGCACTTCAGCTTATTGATTTTATAAACCGCGTTATATCCTCGTCGCTCATTACCGCAGGATTTGCACTCATGCTGTTTGTGCTGAGCCGTGTCTTTATCGCTTCTATATCGCCGTCCGTAACGTTCAGATGCTTAAGGTCCTTATGTATTTTCATATGCGCTTTGAGCTTTTCAACATAATCTGCTCCCGCTTCTGCCGCGGCATTCGCGTCCGCCCACGTTCTGCCCGTAAGTATTTCACCTACTTTTGCGTATTTCTCAACCGCATAAGGAATATTGTACCTCATAACGTGGTCAAGCAGCAGCGCGCAGGATTCTCCGTGCGGAATACCGTATGTTATTCCGAATGCGGGTGCAAAGCCATGCACTGCTCCGAGTCCCGCGTTTGCAAGACATATTCCGCTCATAAGCGCCGCATATGCCATCTGCTCCCGTGCCGAAACATCCTCACCCTCATCATATGTACGGTATATGCTTTTTGCGGCGGCTTCAAGCCCCGATATGCACAAGGCATCCGTAAGAGGTGTGGCTTTACGGCAGGTATAAGCCTCTATAAGCTGTGTGAGCGCGTCCATACTGCACGACGCAGTTTGCGCCTTGGGAAGCGACGTCATAAGCTCCGCATCTATTATTATTTTGTCTGCCATGAGGCGGTTATCCCTGAAACTCTTTTTATAAAGCTTCTCCGAAGAGCTTATAACCGCATTTTTGGTTGCTTCCGCGCCCGTTCCGTGAGTCGTCGGCACCGCAACAAACGGTATAGGATCGTTTTCTATTTTTTTGCCGCATCCCACGCCTTCAAGATAATCCTCCAGCCTGCCGCCGTTTGTAACAAGACCGCATACCGCTTTGCCCGTATCTATAACGCTTCCGCCGCCGACAGCTATAAGAAAATCACAGCCGTATTTTTTTACGGCTTTTGCGGCGTCGTCAACCATTTCGGGCGAGGGCTCGGAGGATTTGTTCTCGTGCCGGAATACTTTTATTCCGTCGCGTTCAAGCGAGCAGGTAATTTGTGATATAAATTCATCTTTCAGAGAATGCGAATGAAGCAAAAGAGCTGTTTTGCCCAATCCCGATACATATTTTCCCATATCGGCATGAGCCGAACGCCTGAATACTATTTCCGGCGATATCAAAAAATTAAAATTCAATTCAAACAATGTCCTTTCAAGTCGGTTTTAGTGACTTTTATTTCAAAAAGCTTTAACCTTCATCAGGTTTTCGGCATATACTTATTTATATGATTTATGCAGATACAATTACGGCAACGGGAAGCTTTTTTACAAACAAAGCCTTCCTTAAAAATCATTGATAAGCAAATTAATTAACAAATTTATTATATAACGTTTTCTCAAAAATTTCAATATGAATGTTGCGCATATGCCGACATGGGGTGCCGTAAATTAAGATATATTTATTTTCCCCGCGCGGCTTTTGTAAGCAAATAAAAAAACTCCGTGAAAGGATTTGTTATGGACTTTTATTTTCCTCGTTTATACAAAAATATGGCAGGGTGCTTCAAAGGCACGGAAGGTCTTTTTTACAGCAACGCAGGCAGAATATATTACGTATATTCGGGCAAGGGAGAGCCTGTCCTGCTGCTGCACAACTTAGGACCCGGTATGTCCGGATACGAATGGTGCAATAACTTTTACGAACTGGCGCGCAATTTCAGGGTTTTCGCCGTGGATATGCCCGGCTATGCACGCTCCGACAAAAATGCCTGCATTTACACCGCGCCCGTATTCATAAGATTTATAAAGGATTTTATACTCAAAAAAATAAAGTCGCCCGTATACATTGCCGCTTCCGGAATAAGCTCAAACTACGCCGCAATGGCTGCGTATTCCCTGCCGAAGCTTGTAAAAGGAATAATAATGGCCTCACCCGTCAATTCCGTGGAAGATTATGGTTTTTTCACCGAAAATCCCGACAAAAAGCGTTTCGGAAGCATATACCGCAAGTATACATCGCCGCAAAGCCTCAAAAACTTTGCCGAACATTGCGTAAGCAAGTACGCCGCCGAAAACAAAAACGGTATGCTTGACGAAATGTACCGCTGCACCGTACACAACCGCTGTGCCGAATACGCCGCAGGCTCATACATAGGCGGATACAGCAACATCTCATGCAGATATATTCTGAATATGCTCGATTGCCCCGTGAAAATTCTGCCCGGCTCAAAAACGCCCCGCGAAATATTCCGATCCGACATAAGTACATATAAAAAAATGCTGTCCCCGCATATAGAGGACAGCGAAAATTTCAACAATGAAGTGCTTAAGCTCGCTTCAGGCTGTTAAAACGGTTCTTCCGGAATAATAAGAGCCATTATTATGTACGCCAACACCATCGATCCTACCGTACATACCGCTATAAGCACTGTTATAAGTCTTATCACGGTGGGATCAACATTAAGATAATTAGCTATTCCGGCACATACGCCGCACAGTTTTTTGTCCGTTCTCGAACGGTAAAGTCTTTTCGGTTCCTGCATATCAATAACCGCCTTTCCGTAAAAATTACGCCGTTTTCGCATATTCAACGGTGCCGCCCTTTTCGTGCTTCATTATTGTATCACATATCGTTGATAAAATCAACTCCCAAAAGCGTTTTATATCAATAACGTCCCATTTTCTCAAACGGAAGATTCTCAAATGCCGGTATCTTATCAAAAACAGGTGAGTCCGGTCTGAAATTGTAATTTCCGTTTTTCCTGTCCACAAAGCCCGCGTCATCGTCAACGTCAAGCTTCACGTTATTGCCTATATTGCTGAACTGACGCGTCTTTTCCATTATATAGCAGTCCTCCGTGCTTATAAACACGTTGCCCATGATTCTGCTGTTTGCGGGAGTCGGCGGGAAATTCGGATTTTCAAAATCGGGTTCTTCCGTTATTTTTGACAATGACGGGAACTTATCCTTCCATTTCTCGCTTCTGAACGGCACACTGAAAAGGTTTTTCCATATCTGGCAGTTTTTATCCAACGCAAAATGCTTTTCCCAGTCACAGCCGCGCTGATCATAGTTAACCGGATATCCGCCCGGATTTACTACTATGTTGTTGTATGCCCAATGATCGCGTCCGCCGCCGATTATAAATCCGTGGCCCGCAATATTTATGAGTATATTGCCGTAACCCGTCTGGCCGCCGAGCATATCGTCCCAGTATATTCCGTTTGAACCGTGGCTTTCGTTGCCGACATTGCATATACAGTTATATCTCAGAACACACCCCTGAGATTCCCAGTGGAATCCCGAATATGTAGCTCCCATATCGCTCGTTTCCTGCACAACATGATGAATATAATTGTATTCTATAAGGTGATCCTGACCGCTGTAATGAAGCGCATTATGCGGCGCGTCATACAGCTCGTTGTGAGATATTCTGTTGTGAACACCCACTACGCTCACCGCGTGCACTCCGGTTTTATTGACCTCGCCCCAATTATGCACAACATTGTTATCTATAAGCGCATAACCGTTTGTAAGAGTCGGTTTATCGCCCGCTCTGAGGTTTATACCGCACTTGCCCACGTGCGCCACTTCACATTCGGAAACAGTATTGTGCAGTCCCTCGCCGTCTATTGCAACTTCATATATGTTTTCTATTGTGCAGTTTTTAATTGTTATATAATTTCCCGTAAACGATATCGCCTTGTCTCTTGAAAGTCTGAACTTCAGCCCCTCAACGGTTATGTTGTCCGCATTTGATATTTCAATAAACGGTTCGTTCAGAATCGACATTTCAACAGTAAGACTTTCGGCATCGCTGTCCGGATACACATAAAGCAATCCGCGTTCACTGTCCGTGTAATACGTACCGGGCATATTCATTTCTTCGGGAACATTTACAAAGAAATACGGGCAGTTTTCCGCAAGTCCGTACGAATCCAGGAAAAGAGTCGTAAGTCTGCCTGTTTGTGCGTCATATTTCTCGATCGGAATACGCGCATTACTCCAGTCAACGCAAAAATATCCGTCCACGCATACATTGCTGAGATCGTGCCACGCTTTCATACGTTCTCTTGTATCCGCGTCCACAACAAACGTGCCGCCCGCGCCTTTGTAGTCGGGATCATTTATTACCTCGCCCGTTCTTACACTTGAAGATTCAGGATATCTCGGTAAATGAGCTCGTTTTCCGTTTATGAATATCTCGCACGGCTTGCCGTTATGCGCCGCATTGATATGCTCCTTTGCAAGCGGATATTTCTTCATGTCGATGCAGATAATGTGTTCTATGGCGTCACGCGGGAAAACAGTATTCATTTTATCGTTTTCCGCTATCGGCAAAAAGTCCTCACGATTAAAGCTCACGCCGCCCGTAAAGCATACCTCGCCGTCGCTGTGTGCAACATAGCGTGTATTGCCGTCCTCAGTGTCAAGCTGTAATTTGCCTTTTTCCGCTCTGCAATATGTACCCTCCATAATTGAAACGGTATATGTTCTGTTCTCATTCTGCTGTGAAAGTCTTTTTTGCCTTACGGCATCACGCGCTTTCTCAAGAGTAGCAAACGGTCTTTCAACAGAACCGTCTGCGGCATCGTTTCCGCATACAGAGACATAGAAGTCGCCGGGAATTATACCGCGCTTTTTCGGTGTATATTTACTTAAATTGCACGGAACAGCCTCTGTAGGATGCCATTTTTTCTTTTCTGCCAAAGTGTTACCTCCTTTGCCGGAGCGAACTGATGTTTTTTGCCGTGAGTTTATGTAACCAAAATATAAAGTCGGGATTTACGGTTAATATACTATTTAAAACCAACAACGCAATTTATGTTAAAATAAACCTGCACAAGCTTCGCCCCACAATCTTAATATTGCGCATTTGAAATCAGGCTCAAATGCAGCATGTTTATTATAACATAATTCTTCCTTGAAAAACAATAAAATTGAATTATGTTTCAATAAAATTTTCCTTGGGGGTTGATAATGGAATTTTATTATAACTAAATCTACCTTGAAAAACAATAAAATTGATTTATATTTCAACAAAATCTTCCTTGGAAATTGATAATGGGATTTTGTTACAGCAAAACGCGAAAGCGTCTTACGGATTGCAAAGCAATACGCAAAGCTGTGTTTCAATATAATCTTCCTTGACAATAGATTTTTTAATTGCTATAATTACGATAATAAAATTTTTGAGGTCGAATCATGCCAATTCTAATTATTTTGTTTATAATAATCATGTTTAAAATAGCACTAAATATTTACTTTTCAAAAGCAAGAAAAGGATTGAGAGGAGAGAATAAAACGATAGCTTACATAAAGCAAATAACAAGCGTTGACCGCATATTGCACGATGTAACAATAACAGATATATCCGGCAACAACGCGCAAATAGATATTGTAGTGCTTGACAATACGGGAATATATGTAATAGAAGTCAAAAACTTTGCAAACAACGCAAAGATATATCTCACTGACAGCAAAGAGGTGAAACTATATTACAAAATAAAGTACAAGCCATCACAAGAAGTAATGCAGTACAATCCAATCTGGCAAAACCGAACGCATATTAAATGCCTTTCATCTTATTTGAATTTACCGACAAACAACTTTGTAAGCATAGTAGCAATAGCAGGCGGAGAGTACATAGACTACACCACCCAACGCAATGCCGTAACAATCACGTACAGTTACAATATAGTGAGCGTACTTTGCAGCGAAATAAGTAAAAGAAGCTGTGTATTTGATGAAGCAGAGCTAATCAAAATACGCCGAGCATTAAAGCCCGAAATACAAGCACAAATCGAGCACAAAGCAGAACAGCAAAAGCAACAGGAAACCAGACAAGCAGAACGGCGGGCAAAAGCAGAAGCATTAAAGCAAAAGATAGCAGATTACGTCAAAAAGCAATCAACAGCCATAAAGAATATGTTTAATAAAAAGAGCGAATAACGCTCTTTTTTTATCACACAAGTAACCGAAGCAACCAAAGGTGTATAATATTTTATAGTCTGTATCGTTACAAACAAAAGTAAAACACCGCCAATGCAATGTAGAATTTAAGTATCTCATACTTCTTAGCAACTTCCGGATTCTCATTCAGATAATCACAGAAATACAATTCATCAATCTCCCCGGTATATCAATGCCGTAGCCAACTCTTGCCGACTGTTAGAAGCTCTGTTCTCTTCCTTGCCGATCTCGGGCGGTAGAACAGCAGGCTTAGCGGATAACAGTGAGATCAAAGGCGAAAATCTCAAGGATTATTACATTAAAAAACATTAAATGAAATGCTAAATGAATATTAGCATTTAGAAGTGATGTAAATATGATAAGATGTCGGTAATTATTATATAAAGCCGATATCGTAAGGGCAGTTTACAGGTAATCCAAGCTTAATAATTTGTTAAATCAGCTTTTTATGAAAAAAACGTCACCCATCATTGACAATTCAACAATCCTCTGCACAGCATATTCAATAAAACCGCTTGCAGGTTTTTATGTGTTATGATAAAATAATAATGTTTAAACACACAAACCACAAGAGCTCCGGAGGAAATATAATTGACAGAAGCAGAAAAACACTATGAAAAAATGACTCTTACACCCGTTTCAAAACTCATAATGTCATTGGGCATTCCCACAACGGTATCCATGCTCATAACAAACATATACAATCTCGCTGACACTTACTTTGTAGGCACTCTCGGAGAAAGCCAGCAGGCAGCAACAGGAATACTGTTCACGCTTCAGGCAATAATACAGGCTCTCGCATTCATGCTCGGCCACGGCTCGGGAACGTTCGTTTCAAAATTTCTCGCCGACAAAAACACAAAGGAAGCCTCCGGTTATGTTTCAACCGCGTTCTTTACAGGCGCTCTGTTCGGCACGCTGCTTGCCGCCGCAGGTCTCATATTCATAGATCCTTTCATGCGTCTGCTCGGCAGCACAACCACAATTCTTCCGTATGCAAAGGATTACGGTCTGTGGGTACTGCTGTCATGCCCATTCATGGTATGCTCGCTTATCCTCAACAACAATCTGCGCTATGAAGGTAAAGCTTTTTATGCAATGATAGGGCTTACCGCAGGCGGAATACTGAACATATTCGGCGATTACGTACTTATACAATGCGCAGGTATGGGCGTTTACGGTGCAGGTCTTTCCACCGCGGTCTCTCAGTTCATAAGCTTTTGCATACTTCTTACACTGTATATCCGTAATGCTCAGACCTCTATATCCGTAAAATACATAAGCCGCAAGGCATCAACTTATTTCAATATCGTAAGATGCGGTTTTCCATCGCTCATACGACAAGGTCTTACATCCGTATCAAACGGCGTACTCAACAACCTCACAAAGCCCTTCGGTGACGCTGCCATTGCCGCAATAAGCGTCGTAAACCGATTCTCGTCATTCGTAATGTGCATAGGCCTCGGAATAGGACAAGGCTTTCAGCCCGTATGCGCGTTCAATTATGAAGCAAAACAGTACAAGCGCGTTAAAAAAGGGCTCGTTTTTACAACCGTTTTCGGGTTATTTCTTGTGGGTATAATATCGATATCCGGCTTTATATTTGCCGACAAAATAATATACCTGTTCCAGAAAAGCGAAAACGTTATTGAAATAGGTACAACCGCACTGCGCCTCGCCTGCGTCGGACTTTTATTCCAGCCGCTTTCCGTACCGGTCAATATGCTGTATCAAAGCATACAAAAAGCAGAGACGGCGTCCCTGCTTTCAACTCTTCGTTCGGGTATAATCCTGATACCGGCACTGCTTATAGGCTCAAAATTTTTCGGTCTTATCGGAATAGAAGCGTCTCAGCCCTTTGCCGACATCGTAACGGGTATCATATGCATACCTGTAATAATAAACTTCATACGCAACGACCACAAGGATTCACCGTATTGATTCCTACTCCATGGGAATAAGCATATCTTTACTCACAAGCGATGCGTCAAACCTATAATGCGCGCTCACAGGTCTGCAGCCGAGATAATCTTCTTCCCGATTTTTTTGTCCGCCGTTATGTATTATGTACGGTCTGCCGTATTTATTGCGCTTGTCGGAAACTATCCCTATGTGCGTATCGTTACTGAATGTAACTATATCACCCGGCTGCCACTCTTCTATGGCATTTATATCCGTTGTCAGAACAATCGCATACTCATCAAAAAATGCGGTAAGATTCCTCACACGCCTGAAATCTATATTTTTATCGGGCTTTTTAATCTGATAATATGCGTCCGGACGCAAATGCGCGTCTTTATCCACCATGTCTCTTATGCAATAGCCGGCATTCGCAAACGCCCTCCATACAACATCCGTACATACGCCTATGTTGTCCGGCGGATAACCTCCGTCCTCCCAGTAACGCCCGTCATATGTCGGATGATTTTCGGCATCTTTCCTTGCCCCAAGAAGTATATCCGTATAATCGTCAACGCCGTTTCCGTTAAAATCCACACTACTTTTTACCGTCGTTATTCCGAAATGCTCCGCGTCATAAACTTTTGTGTCACTCCGTTCAAACACATATAACAGTACGCCGCACAATACGGCAACAGCAACCGCTGCCGCCGCAAGCCGTATTTTCATGCTTCGCCGTTCCGGTTTATAACTATTATCCATAATTTTCCCCCCTTGATTTTATATTTATTTTGCCCCGAGAATTGTGTTCTCTATTATTTTTACCGTTTTTTCCATAGATTCAACCGGAATATATTCAAATCTCGAATGAAAATTTTCTCCGCCCGTACATATATTCGGACACAAAAGCCCCATATATGACAACTTCGCACCGTCCGTGCCTCCTCTTATCGGTTGAATTACAGGTTCCACGCCTGCTTTAAGCATTGCCTCTTTCATATATTTAATTATGTCTATGTTTTGTTCGATCAGCTCACGCATATTATAGTAAGAATCGCTTATATTCACTTCTATCGATGTATTTCCGTATTTATCCCGTATCTTATCCGCAGCAACAATAAAATCCTGCTTTTTGCGCTCAAATTCAGCCCGGTCGTGGTCTCTTATTATATACGAAAGCTTTGCATATTCCACATTGCCCTCCATGCCAAGCAAGTGATGAAATCCCTCGTATCCCTCCGTTTGCGACGGCACTTCATTCTGCGGAAGCATGGAATCAAATTCAAACGCCATAATGCAAGCGTTTTTCATTATTCCCTTTGCCGAACCCGGATGTATAGATGTTCCTTTAAATGTTACCGTTGCCGATGCCGCATTGAAATTCTCATACTCAAGCTCTCCCAGTGCTCCGCCGTCTACCGTATATGCATAATCCGCGCCGAATCCGTCAATATCAAAATAGTCAGCCCCCCTGCCGATTTCTTCGTCAGGAGTAAATGCCGCCTTAACCGTACCGTGACGATATCCGCCCTTTATTATGTTTTCAAGCGCCGTAATAATTTCCGCCGCACCTGCCTTATCATCCGCTCCAAGCAAAGTAGTACCGTCTGTTACAATAAGGTGCTGCCCTTTATATCTGTTCAGCGACGGATACGTTTTCGGAGAAAGCACAATGTTTTTTTCTTTATTGAGAATTACATCTCCGCCGTCATATTTTACCTCGCGCGGACTTATGTTTGTGTCGCTTGCTTCGGGCGACGTATCCATATGTGCAATAAATCCTATTGTATCCGAAACGGAATCTGTATTTGCCTTAAGCGTGCCGTAAACATATCCATGTTTATCTATGTTTACATCGGACATACCTATATTTTTCATATCCTCGGCAAGCTTATGTGCAAATTCAATCTGCTTTGACGTGCTCGGCACAGTATTTGATGTCTCATCCGACATTGTCGGGTATATTACATAACTTAAAAAACGTTCTTTAACCGTCATTTTGTGTACCTCCCGCAAGCCGAAACAAGCCTGCGTTACCATTCTTATTTATATGTATCAATATATCGTTGTTTATGCTTATTATCTGCTTTACAAAGTTGTTTTATCCCGGCAAACGCATATAAGCTCCAAATAATTTATTCAATCACGAATTTCAAAAAAATCAGCATCGCACCACGTTGAAACCATTATAAAATTCTGAGCCGTCTCCTTTATGTCCGTGACGCCGCCCTCGATATTTTTGCTTGTCATATGTCCGTTGCATCGGTTAATCACAATGAGCCGAAGCGTTGTCCCTATATACAGATATCTGCAATCCGAAGAACAGCAGAACGTCCGCACATATTCTGAATCTGCGTTTTTCCTCGATTCCGCCGCATCAATAAGCTTATGCAATTCGGCACCGTTTTCTGCATTAAGACGTATATCTTCAATAAGCATTTTCAACTTCAACAGCCGTTCTTTTTTCCCGTTTTGCGCTGTAACAATACGTTTTCCCGTATAATCATATGCAGCCCACCCCATGAATCCGTCAAAAAATATTTGCCTGTTCTCCGTGTCAAGCCAAGCATCCATCAACGTCTCCAAAAAACCAAATACAAAATACTCCGTAAAAGATTTGCCGTCATACCAAATCAAAGAATATACATAATCATCAACAGATGTAACATCAGTTACTATTAAATATTTGTTGTTTTCTTTTTCAATATCGACTATTCTGCGTTCGTTGGACGAATACAATACATCGTACGAATTATCCGCCAATGAATATCTCCGCAATTCGCAAATACGTGTTTTTGTATTAAAAACCGGAATATATACATCATTGTTGCTCCCGAAACAGCCTATGCTCTCAATATTGCCTATGTGGTTACATCTTATATGCCACTTTCTCATGCTGAAATCGGTTGTGTTAAGCACATAAAAATCCCAACCGGTAGAAACCATTAAAAGCAATGTTTCATCTTCGGAAAAAGCACCGCTGTACACATAATATAATCCATCCGTTTCGGATAAAATATTAAGTCTTTTGTCGGTCAGTATGACTCTTTCCCCGGTATAAAAAGCAATATAATTTTGACCTACCGTACACTCATAAGCATACGGAATTGATTTTCTTTTTATAACCATACCGTTTCCTTCTTTGATCGCGTGAAGATCACAATGGGGTTTTATTGCGGCTTTGCCGCAAGCGTATAAGTAATGCGTAAAGCTGCGTTTCAATAAAATCTTCCTTGAGAAATAATAACGTGATTTTATTATAACACAAATTGCTTTCCTCAAAAGCTTCGCTTTTGCGCAATTTGT
>CAJLXE010000005.1 GCA_905210525.1 uncultured Clostridia bacterium
GTTTTTCGGAATACGTCCCGGAGTTGTACCTGAGCCCATAGAACCAACGCCTCTGTGGTAACCGGAACCGTGTGCCTCCGGACCTCTCGATTTGCCGTGTCTCTTTATAACGCCCTGGTAGCCTTTACCCTTTGAAACGCCTGTAACGTCAACAATGTCGCCGTTTGCGAATACTTCTACCGTTACTTTTGCGCCGAGTGTGTAATCCGCAGTGCTGTTCACTTTGAATTCCTTGATCACTCTTGCATTATCCGCACCTGCCTTTGCAAAGTGACCTTTGCGCGGCTTGTTTACATTTTTATCTTTAATATCGCCGAAACCGAGCTGAACTGCGTCATAGCCCTCTTTATCGGCTGTTTTGATCTGTACAACTGCGCACGGACCCGCTTCGATTACCGTAATCGGAAGCATTTCTCCGTTATCCGCAAAAATCTGCGTCATACCGATCTTTTTACCCAAAATACTCTTTTCCATATTTCATCCTCCCACGATTACAGTATAATCTCAATATCAACGCCTGCGGGGAGATCAAGTCTCATAAGAGAATCAACAGTCTTCGGTGTCGGTAAGAGAATGTCTATCAATCTCTGGTGTGTTCTCATTTCGAACTGTTCTCTCGAATCCTTGTACTTGTGCGGCGCTCTCAAGATAGTAACAACTTCCTTATTTGTAGGAAGAGGAACCGGTCCGGAAACCTTTGCCCCTGTCTTTTTGGCCGTATCAACAATCTTTCTTGCTGACTGGTCGATCAAAACATGATCATAGGCCTTTAACTTAATTCTGATTTTTTGGCTTGCCATATTTCCTCCTTCTCTTGTCGCTGTTTTTTCCTACTGATTTTCTGCACTCTTTACAACGCGCCCGAGCGTTTCCTTTCGGGGCATTAAAAATAAATGTCATCAAATCGCGCTTGTTTTTCAAGCTCGTCGGTAAAAATTATCCGGCGTCCGGGCATTTTCCCCCGAAACGCATATGCGGCAACCTTTTACGTCATCCTTATAACTTGACAAGACATAACTATGATATTGTACAACAAAACGGCATTTTTGTCAATGCCTATCCCATGTACAACAGTTATTTTTTATACGAATTTACAAAAAATATACAAATGCAGTACGCACCGATAGGGGACGCGAGTCCCCTATCAGCCGCGTAATAATATTTTCAGTGCAGATTATTCAATAATCTTTACAACAACGCCGGAGCCAACAGTTCTGCCGCCCTCACGGATAGCAAAACGGAGACCTTCTTCAATAGCGATGTTTGTGATGAGTTCAACAGTCATAACAACGTTGTCGCCCGGAGTAACCATGTCTACGCCCTCAGGAAGCTCGATAACGCCTGTAACGTCTGTTGTTCTGAAATAGAACTGCGGTCTGTAACCTGCAAGGAACGGCTTATGACGGCCGCCTTCATCTGCCTTCAATACGTATACGTTAGCCGTAAACTTTGTGTGCGGATGAATTGTGCCCGGTTTTGCAAGAACCTGTCCTCTTTCGATCTCGTCTCTCTGGATACCGCGGAGAAGAGCACCGATGTTGTCGCCTGCCTGACCCTGGTCAAGAAGCTTACGGAACATTTCAACGCCCGTTACAACTGTCTGTTTCTTGTCTTCTGCAAGACCTACGAGTTCTACCGTATCGCCAACCTTAACAATACCTCTTTCTACTCTGCCTGTTGCAACTGTACCACGACCTGTGATCGTAAATACATCTTCAACCGGCATAAGGAACGGCTTGTCAACAGCTCTTTCAGGTGTAGGAATGTAGCTGTCTACTGCGTCCATAAGCTCGTAAATGCAAGCGCAATCAGGATTTGTTTTAACATCTGCACCGGACTGTACTGCTTCCAGAGCCTTGAGAGCTGAGCCCCTTATTATCGGTATCTCGTCTCCCGGGAAGTCGTAAGAATTGAGAAGATCTCTTATATCCATTTCAACGAGTTCGAGAAGCTCTTCGTCGTCTACCTGGTCAACTTTGTTCATGAATACTACGATGTAAGGAACGCCAACCTGTCTTGCGAGAAGGATGTGCTCTTTTGTCTGAGGCATTACACCGTCTGCTGCGGAAACAACGAGGATTGCACCGTCCATCTGAGCGGCACCTGTGATCATGTTCTTTACGTAGTCTGCGTGTCCGGGGCAGTCAACGTGTGCATAGTGTCTCTTGTCTGTCTCGTATTCAACGTGTGCTGTATTGATTGTGATACCACGCTCTCTCTCTTCCGGAGCCTTATCGATATCCTCATACTTCATTTCCTTTGCCATACCTGACTTTGCAAGTACCATTGTAATTGCTGCGGTAAGCGTCGTCTTGCCGTGGTCAACGTGACCGATCGTACCTATATTTACGTGCGGCTTACTTCTTTCAAATTTTTCCTTTGCCATTTTTAATTCCTCCGAATTTATTGGTTAACAATTATATTTTTAATAAATACCGTTCGATTATTTCTTTGCGAACAGTTTTTCAACTATTGACGCAGGTACCTGTTCATAATGCGAAATCTGCATTGTAAACGCACCTCTGCCCTGGGTCTTTGAACGAAGGTCTGTCATGTATCCGAACATATTTGCAAGCGGAACGAAGCCCTTGATTATCTGTGTCGAATTTCTTGAATCGAAGCCTTCTATTCTGCCTCTTCTTGAGCTTATATCGCCCATAACATCACCCGTGTATTCCTCAGGAACAACAACTTCAAGCGACATTATAGGTTCGAGCAATACAGAACCGCCTTTAGCAAGAGCGTCCTTGACAGCCATGGAACCTGCTACTATAAATGCAGCTTCACTGGAGTCTACATCGTGGTAAGAGCCGTCAACAAGATTGATTTTAACGTCAACAACCGGATATCCGCCAACAACACCGCTCTGGAGTGCTTCGAGCATACCCTTCTTTGCCGGAGCGATAAATTCCTTCGGAACTGCACCGCCGACAATGTTTTCCTCAAATTCAATGCCCTTACCGGGTTCGTTCGGCGAGATATCCGCAACGATATGACCGTACTGACCTTTACCGCCGGACTGTCTTACAAACTTACCTTCCGCATGAACAGGCTTCGTAATTGTTTCTCTGTATGCAACCTGCGGCTTGCCGACATTTGCTTCAACCTTGAATTCTCTCATAAGTCTGTCAACTATGATTTCAAGATGGAGCTCGCCCATACCCGCAATGATCGTCTGACCTGTTTCCTGATCCGTATAAGCACGGAATGTAGGATCTTCTTCAGCAAGCTTCTGCAATGCGATACCCATTTTCTCCTGACCGGCTTTCGTCTTAGGTTCTATTGCAACCTGGATAACCGGTTCCGGGAATTCCATGGACTCAAGTATTATAGGATTGTTTTCATCCGAAAGCGTATCGCCTGTCGTAGTATTCTTAAGACCGCCGATAGCTACTATGTCGCCTGCCATAGCACATTCGATATCTTCTCTGTCGTTTGCGCTCATTCTTACAAGACGGCCTATACGGCTGCTCTTGCCGCGGGTTGAGTTATATACCGCGCTGCCTGCGTCGATTTTTCCGGAATAAACTCTGAGGAATGCAAGCTTGCCTACATACGGGTCTGTCATGATTTTGAAAACGAGAGCCGAGAACGGTTCGTCAACAGAAGCATGTCTTACTTCTTCCTCGCCCGTGTGGGGGTTTGTACCCTTTATTGACGGAATATCAACAGGTGAAGGCAAATAATCAACAACTGCGTCAAGAAGCATCTGAACGCCCTTGTTCTTATACGAAGAACCGCATATTACAGGTGTAAGCTTGCACGCAACCGTACCCTTACGGATAGCGGCATGGATTCTGTCCTCGGATATATCGTTGCCCTCAAGATAATCTTCCATGATAGTATCGTCGAAATCTGCGATAGCTTCAAGGAGAGCACCTCTGTATTCCTCAGCCATATCAGCCATATCAGCCGGGATATCGGTTTCGTCTATAACGATACCTTTATCGTCACGGTAATAATAAGCCTTTTGCTTTATAAGATCGATAAGACCTACATATGTGTCTTCCTTACCGATAGGAAGCTGTATCGGAACAGCGTTTGCTTTAAGTCTTTCATGAAGCATCTTTACGCATCTGAAGAAATCAGCGCCTGTGATGTCCATCTTGTTTACGTAAGCAATACGCGGAACGCCGTACTTATCAGCCTGTCTCCAAACGGTTTCGGACTGAGGCTCAACGCCGCCCTTTGCACAGAATACTGCAACAGCGCCGTCGAGAACTCTGAGAGATCTTTCAACCTCTACCGTGAAGTCCACGTGTCCGGGCGTGTCGATAATATTTATCTGTTTGCCCTTCCAGCCTGTCGTTATAGCAGCAGACGTAATTGTAATTCCGCGCTCCTGCTCCTGTTCCATCCAGTCCATTGTAGCGGTACCGTCGTGTGTTTCACCGATTTTGTGCTTTTTTCCGGCGTAGAACAGTATTCTTTCTGTCGTCGTGGTTTTTCCGGCGTCAATGTGCGCCATTATACCAATATTTCTAATTAAGCTTAAATCTATTTTTCCCATTTATACCAACCACATATTACCACTTGAAATGTGCGAAAGCCTTGTTTGCTTCTGCCATCTTGTGTGTATCTTCTCTCTTCTTTACCGCGTTACCGGAGCCGTTGTAAGCGTCCATGATTTCAGCGGCAAGTCTTTCTGTCATTGTTCTCTCGTTTCTTGCTCTCGCATACGTAACAAGCCAACGAAGACCCAATGTCTGTCTTCTTTCTGCTCTGATCTCAAGCGGAACCTGGTATGTTGCGCCGCCGAGTCTTCTTGCTTTAACCTCAAGTACCGGCATTATGTTGTTCATAGCCTGTGTGAACACTTCCATAGGATCCTTGCCTGTTTTTTCTGCAATCGTGTCAAATGCATCGTAGCAGATCTGCTGAGCAACGCCCTTTTTGCCGTCATACATAACCTGATTTATAAGCTTTGCAATAATAACCTCACCGTAAAGAGGATCCTGCAAAACTTCCCTTTTAGAAACACTACCTTTTCTTGGCATTTTACTTCTCCTCCTTATTATTTCTTCTTAGCAGCCTTTGCACGCTTAGCACCGTATTTTGAACGAGCCTGCTTTCTGTTTGCAACGCCTGCCGCATCGAGCGTACCGCGGATAATATGGTAACGTACACCAGGCATATCCTTAACTCTGCCGCCTCTTATAAGAACAACCGAGTGCTCCTGAAGATTATGGCCTATACCGGGAATATACGCGGTAACTTCAATACCGTTTACAAGTCTTACTCTGGCGATTTTTCTTAAAGCCGAGTTAGGCTTCTTAGGTGTGTCAGTCTTAACTACCGTACAAACGCCTCTCTTTTGAGGGCTTTCCTGCAATGCCGGTGATGCTGACTTTTCAAAACTCTTGTCTCTTCCCTTGCGTACTAACTGATTAATTGTCGGCATGGGATTCCTCCTTTCGGTCTTTCGTCGAAAATTTATTTTTCAATTCTTTCCTTGCAACGTCTGCTCCGATACTCCGGGTCAGCATGACCTTTGTAATCGCAACCAAAGCTCCGCGTTTTTCGGTTCGTCCGCGTTCGGTACAGAATTATTCGCACAAAAATATGAGGGGATTTGGGTATGATCTCCCCACAAGCGTACATCGTATATTATACCACCTTAAACGGCGTTTTGTCAATATTTCGCCTTTTATACCGGCATATACATACAATTAAACTCCATTTAGTGGATAAATGCGATAATTTACGCAAAAACCACAATATATTGTAGTTCGCGGCAATATCCGCCTGTCCCGTAAAAGGACCGCGGATATTGCTTTCATTTTTAAACTTTCTGTTAATTTTGTTGCTTCGGGCTTTATTATTCGCCGTCAGTGCTGTCTACATCGTCTTCCTCGGCGTCAGGCTGTATTCCCGCTTCGCTTACAACAGCCTCAAACTCGCCGTCCTGTTCATCGTCGTCAACAATATCGTCCATGTCTTCGTCCGCCGAAATATCGTCGTCAAAAACCATATCATCGGGTTCCTTCATATCCATGTTAATTTCAATATTCTGATAATACGGAATACCCGTACCTGCCGGAATAAGCTTACCCATGATGATATTTTCCTTGAGACCTGCAAGGTTATCAACGGAGCCTTTGACAGCCGCGTCTGTAAGAACCTTTGTTGTTTCCATGAATGAAGCCGCGGACAAGAACGAATCCGTTGCAAGAGCAGCCTTGGTAATACTCATAAGAACACGCTTACCTGTTGCAGGTGTGCCGCCTTCTTCCATTACCTTTCTGTTTTCCTCTTCAAATTCATTGATGTCAACAACGCTGCCCGGAAGCATTCTTGTTGTGCCGTCATCCTCAATTCTTACCTTGCGGAGCATCTGACGAACTATGATTTCAACGTGCTTGTCGTTTATATCGATACCGTACTGCTGGTAAACCTTCTGGACTTCGCAAAGAATGTAATTACGAACGCCCGAAACGCCTTTTATGTTGAGTATATCATGCGGATTAAGAGATCCTGTTGTAAGCGGATCGCCGGCTTCTATTATGTCGCCGTCGGCAACTCTGAGTTCCGCATTATACGGAATATGATACGATTTTGTATCGCCCTCGGAATTTACAACGTTTACTTCGCGGCGTTTATTGGAATCCGTAAACACAATGCTTACTTTTCCGCCTATTTCCGATATTACGGCAACGCCCTTAGGCTTTCTCGCTTCAAAGAGCTCTTCGACTCTCGGGAGACCCTGTGTGATATCGCCGCCTGCGACACCGCCTGTGTGGAACGTTCTCATTGTAAGCTGAGTTCCGGGTTCGCCTATGGACTGAGCAGCTATCGTACCTACCGCCTCGCCGTAATTTACTCTTGTTCCCGTTGCAAGATCCATACCGTAGCATCTTGCGCACGTACCCTTCTGGCAAGCGCACGTGAATACAGTTCTTATGTTTACTGTCGTTATTCCGGCGTCAACTATGGCGTTTGCCATATCCTCGGTTATCATAACGTTTGCGTCAACCAGTATTTCGCCCGTTTCCGGATGAACAACAGGTTTTGCCGTATATCTGCCGAGTATTCTCTTATAGAGAGGTTCTATTACCGAGCCGTTATCCACAAGCGCGGACACATCCATACCCACAACCGGCATTCCTCTGCTTTCAAAGCAGTCTTCTTCCTTGACAACAACGTCCTGGCTTATATCAACAAGTCTTCTTGTGAGGTAACCTGAGTCAGCCGTCTTAAGAGCCGTATCCGCAAGACCTTTTCTTGTACCGTGAGTTGAAATAAAGAATTCCAACACCGTAAGGCCTTCGCTGAAGTTTGCTTTTATAGGTATTTCAATGATCTTACCCGATGGGTTAGCCATCAATCCACGCATACCGCCGAGCTGTGCTATCTGTTTCATTGAACCGCGGGCACCGGAATCGGCAATCATGAATATTGTATTGTACTTATCCATTACAGACTTGAGCTCAGCCGTTATCGCGTCGCCCGTAACCTTCCATACGTTGGTTATGCGCTTATATCTTTCATCTTCGGATATAAGTCCGCGTCTGTACTGTTTTTCTGCCTTCTGTACCTTTTCCTCAGCCTCGGCAAGCATTTCCTTTTTCTTTTCCGGAACAACTATATCGCTTACGGCTATGGATATTGCACTCTTTGTAGAGTAATGGAAGCCTGTTTTCTTGATCTTATCAAGAATAATGGATGTTTCCGTAGCTCCGTAGCGCTTGAAGCACTGATGTACGATCTTTCCGAGCTTATCCTTGCCGACAAGGCTGTCGATTTCGAGCTCAAAGAGCTGATCGTAATCATTTCTGTCCTTATATCCGAGATCCTGAGGTATTGATTTATTGAATATAACGAGTCCGGGTGTGGTTTCGATGAGCTTTGATACCTTTTCGCCCTTCCACATCTTTTCAACACGCATTTTTACTCTTGCGTGAACTTCGATTATACCCATTTCATAAGCCTTGAGCATTTCATCCTCGGATGAGAATATCATGCCCTCACCCTTTTCGCCCGATCTGTTGAGAGTGAGCCAGTAGCTGCCTATTACCATATCCTGTGTAGGACAAACAACAGGGTTGCCGTCCTGAGGTTTAAGCAGGTTGCCCGAAGCAAGCATAAGGAATCTTGCTTCCGCCTGAGCTTCCACCGAAAGCGGAACGTGAACAGCCATCTGGTCGCCGTCGAAGTCGGCGTTGTATGCCGTACAAACAAGCGGATGAAGCTTTATTGCTCTTCCTTCTACAAGGATAGGTTCAAATGCCTGTATGCCGAGTCTGTGAAGAGTAGGCGCGCGGTTAAGCAATACCGGATGATCCTTTATTACTTCCGCAAGAACGTCCCATACCGCAGAATTTGCTCTTTCGATCATTCTCTTTGCGCTCTTTATGTTGAATGCTATTCCGCCGTCAACAAGTCTTCTGAGTACAAACGGTTTGAACAGTTCGAGTGCCATTTCCTTAGGCAGACCGCACTGATACATATTGAGCTCCGGACCTACGACTATAACCGAACGTCCCGAATAGTCAACACGCTTACCGAGCAGGTTCTGACGGAAACGTCCCTGTTTACCCTTAAGCATTTCGCTGAGCGACTTGAGCGAACGATTGCCCGCGCCTGTAACAACTCTGCCTCTTCTGCCGTTATCTATGAGTGCGTCCACCGCTTCCTGAAGCATACGCTTTTCGTTGCGGACGATAATTTCCGGCGCGTTCATTTCTATAAGTCTCTTAAGACGGTTATTTCTGTTTATAACTCTTCTGTAAAGATCATTAAGGTCGGATGTGGCGAATCTGCCGCCGTCTATCTGAACCATAGGACGTATGTCCGGCGGAATTACGGGCAGTGCCGTCATTATCATCCATTCCGGCTTATTTCCGGAATAAATGAACGCTTCCACAACCTCAAGACGCTTTACTATACGTGCTTTCTTCTGACCGGAGCTGTTTATCATCTCCGCTTTGAGCTCCTCCTGAAGTTTATGGAGATCTATATCCTTAAGGAGCTTCATTACGGCTTCCGCACCCATCTGCGCGTCAAAGCCCTTGCCGAATTTATCGCGGCACTCACGGTACTCTTTTACGCTGAGAAGCTGTTTGTATTCAAGATGCGTAACAGCCGTTTCCACGTCGTTGTTTACTATTGTGCCGTCGCCGGGATCAAGTACAACGAAGCTTGCAAAGTAGAGTATTTTTTCGAGCGCTCTCGGGGACATATCGAGCAAAAGGCCCATTTTGCTCGGAGTTCCGCGGAAATACCATATATGCGACACCGGTGCGGCAAGCTCTATGTGACCCATACGTTCGCGGCGAACCTTTGCTCTTGTTATTTCAACGCCGCATCTGTCGCACACAATGCCCTTAAAGCGTACTTTCTTGAACTTTCCGCAATGGCACTCCCAGTCTTTTCTCGGTCCGAATATTTTTTCGCAGTACAAACCGTCCTTTTCCGGTTTCAATGTTCTGTAATTGATGGTTTCCGGCTTCTTGACCTCGCCGTGAGACCATTCTCTGATTTTTTCGGGGGAAGCAAGTCCCACTCCTATGGAAACAAAATCATTTAATTTGTACAAGGTTATTTCTCCTTAAAAGTCCATGTCGATGTCTTTGTCATCGTCGGAATCGTCAAAATCTTCATCGTAATCATCATCGCCGTCGCTGTCGTCGTCATTCTTATCGAAATTAAAGCTGTTGAATATGTTTATCATATCATCATCCTGCGCGTCTATGTTTGCAAAATCGTTTACATCCACATCCGCCGTTTCAGCCTCATATTCCGAAGAAATGTCGTCGCTGTCCTCAAACTGCATATCGCCCGTATCCTTGCCGATTATGGAGAGATAATCGTTATTGAATGCGTCAAGCTCGCTTATCTGATCGTCAATTGCGTCTCTTATGGAAACTTCTTCGCCCTTGTTTGTGGTCATCTTCATGTCTATGCCGAGGCTCTGAAGCTCTTTGATAAGAACCTTGAAGGATTCGGGTACGCCCGGCTTGGGAAGATTCTGTCCTTTGAATATGGCTTCATAGGCTTTTTGTCTTCCGTCAACGTCATCCGACTTGATGGTAAGTATTTCTTGAAGAGTATGCGCCGCGCCGTAAGCCTCCAGCGCCCAAACTTCCATTTCGCCGAAACGCTGTCCGCCGAACTGAGCTTTACCGCCCAGAGGCTGCTGCGTAACAAGCGCGTAAGGTCCTATCGAACGTGCGTGAATCTTATCGTCTACAAGATGGCACAGCTTAAGGAAGTAGTTATATCCTACCGTTACTTTGTTTTCAAACGGTTCGCCCGTTCTGCCGTCATAGAGAGTCATTTTTCCCTTAGGATCGTAGCCCGCCATTTCGAGGCATTTCTCTATATCTTCTTCCGTTGCGCCGTCAAATACCGGTGTTGCTATCTTCCAGCCGAGAGCCTTCGCCGCAAGTCCGAGATGCGTCTCAAGCAGCTGACCTATATTCATACGAGAAGGAACGCCCAAAGGATTCAACACAAGATCAAGAGGTGTTCCGTCTGCAAGGAACGGCATATCCGCCGCCGGAAGCACTCTTGATATAACGCCCTTGTTTCCGTGACGTCCCGCCATTTTATCGCCCACGGAAATCTTTCTCTTCTGGGCAATCGAAACGCGTACAAGTTTGTTTGTTCCGGGCTTGAGTTCGTCCTTGTTTTCTCTTGTGAATATTCTTACGTCTACTACTATACCGCCTTCGCCGTGAGGCACCTTAAGAGATGTATCTCTTACCTCTCTTGCCTTTTCGCCGAAAATAGCTCTGAGAAGTCTTTCCTCCGCAGTCTGCTCCGTCTCGCCCTTCGGCGTTACCTTACCTACAAGAATATCTCCCGGCATTACTTCCGCGCCTATGCGGATTATACCGTTTTCATCGAGATCCTTGAGCACATCGTCGCCCACGTTCGGAATTTCTCTCGTTATTTCCTCAGCGCCGAGCTTTGTATCTCTCGCTTCGGTTTCGTATTCTTCTATATGAATTGACGTATAAACGTCGTCTCTTACGAGTCTTTCATTTATAAGGATAGCGTCCTCATAGTTGTAGCCTTCCCACGTCATGTAGCCTACAAGCATATTTCTGCCGAGTGCAACCTCGCCGTGATCCGTGGAGGAGCCGTCCGCTATTATATCGCCCTTGGATATCTTTTCGCCAACCGAAACAAAAGGCTTCTGGTTTATGCAGGTACCCTGGTTTGAACGCATGAATTTTAGGAGTTCATATTTATGAGCTTCGCCCTTATTGTCGATTATCGTTATGCTGTTGCTGTCAACTTTCTTTACGTATCCGTCGCAGTCTGCAACCGTAACAACGCCCGAATCCTTTGCCGCACGGTATTCCATACCAGTACCTACTATCGGGGACTCGGTTCTTATGAGAGGAACCGCCTGACGCTGCATGTTCGATCCCATCAATGCACGGGATGCGTCGTCGTTTTCGAGGAACGGTATCATTGATGTTGCAACAGACACAACCTGTCTGGGCGATACGTCCATGTAATCTACTTTATCTCTGTGTATCTGCTTTATTTCGTAGTTTACACGCGCCATTACGAGTTCATTTTTGAAGAAGCCGTTTTCGTCGAGAGGCTCGTTACCTTCGGCGATGGTGCAGGTTTCCTCTTTTTCCGCAGTCATATAAACGACCTCGTCCGTAACACGCTTGTTTACCTTATCAACAACCTTGTACGGAGCCTCTATGAAGCCGTATTCGTTTATACGCGCATATGTTGCCAGTGAACCTATAAGACCGATGTTAGGACCTTCAGGCGTTTCTATCGGGCACATACGGCTGTAATGGGAGTCGTGTACGTCGCGGACATCGGAGCTTGCTCTTTCTCTGCTCAGACCGCCCGGTCCCAATGCGCTCAGACGGCGCTTATGTGTAAGCTCCGCAAGCGGGTTCTGCTGATCCATGAACTGCGAAAGCTGAGAGCTTCCGAAGAACTCGTTGAGAGCAGCCACGAGGGGACGTATATTTATAAGATCGCTCGGCGTGATGGATTCTATATCCTGCGTCTGCATTCTTTCTCTTACGACTCTCTCGATTCTGGACATACCTATACGGAACTGCTGCTGCAAAAGCTCGCCTACCGCACGTATACGTCTGTTGCCGAGGTGATCTATGTCGTCGCACTCACCGAGACCCGCATTGAGGCTTATCATGTAGCTTACAGAAGCTATTATGTCCTGTATTGTAATTGTCTTGGGGCAAAGTTCTCTTGCGCGTTCGAGACACGTCTTTCTGAGAGCTTCCTCATCAGTGAAGTTAAGATCAAGTATTTCCTTGAGAACCTTGTGATCAACCTTTTCCTGTATTTTTACTTCTTCCGGATTAAACGGCAGATATTTTGCCGCGTCAACAAAGCCGTTGCCCAATACCTTTTCTTCCGTGCCGTTTTCGGTTATTACCCATACGTAATATACACCCGAATCTTCTATTTCCATCGCCTGCTCTGCCGTAAGAACCGTGCCTGCCGATGCAACAAGTTCGCCCGTCATTGCGGAATAAACGTCGTCACGAAGCTTTCTGCCCTTGATTCTGTTTGCCACACCGAGCTTGTTGTTCATTTTGAAGCGGCCTACACGTGCGAGGTCGTAACGCTTGTAATCGAAGAATGTCTGGTGAATAAGCTGACGTGCGGCTTCTTCCGTCGGTATATCGCCGGGGCGCAGACGCTTGTATATTTCCTGAAGCGCGTCCCATTCGTTCTTGGTTACATCCTTTTCGAGTGTGGCGCTGAGCATTTCGCTGTCTCCCATGAGCTCTCTTATTGATTCGTCCGTGGGGAATCCGATAGCTCTGAGAAGAACCGTTGCGGGAAGCTTTCTTGTACGCGCCACTCTTACGTACATAACGTTTTTGGCGTCCGTCTCGTACTCAATCCATTCTCCGCGCATAGGAATAACCGTTGCCTCAAATACGGGCACGCCGTTTTTATCTCTTTTTGCCTTGTAATAAGCGCCCGGTGAACGTGCAAGCTGGCTTACCACAACACGCTCCGCGCCGTTTATGATGAACGTACCGGACGGAGTCATTATAGGCATATCACCGAGATATATCTCCTTGGGACCCGTTATTTCGCCCGTTTCCTTGTTATAGAGCTGAACCTCCACCTTCAAAGGCATGGAATAAGTTGCGTCTCTGATTTTGCACTCCTGAATGGTGTATTTGCCCGGCCCGTCAAAATAACATTTACCGAACTGCAGCTCAAGGTTATTGCCGAAATCGGTTATGGGAGAAAAATCCTCCAATACCTCTTTAAGCCCTTCTTTGCAGAACCATTCATAAGACGTAGTTTGAATTTCAATTAAATTCGGCATAGGGAATGTCTCTTTTATTTTTGCAAAGCTCATTCTCTCGTTTTTGCCTAACTGTACAGGATGTACCATCGTCCACATCACCCCTCAATAAATTTGTTGCCCGATACCACAAATTCCGCGCTCGGACAGCGCAAAATCCAAATAGAAACCGAGTTTCGTACTTTTGTATTCTTCTTCTGTGCAATACTAATGCAGTTTATAATACTATCACTGTATTACAATTTTGTCAAGGCATTTGAGGGGTGTTTTTGCACTATTTACAAATTATTAACATTTGTATGTAATAATTATAAATATGCTGTAAGCCAATGTCGGCCGTGTGCTCAAAAAGAGTGCCCGCATACGTCCTTCGCGACGCTGTTTATGCGTTTTTTGCGCAATTTATGCATGGATTTGTATATAAAGCGTAAAACAGAACGAAAAATACGGTCGAACGCCTATTTCACTATTAAATCACTGTTTGTTATAAATAAATTTACATATTTAGTGTTTGACTTTTTGACTTCTTTATGTTATAGTATATACTGGTATAGGATTGAGTTATTTGTAGAAAATGTATAGATAACTGTTCCTCATTCACGGTTGCAGAGCAATTTTCAGTTAAAAAAAGTGATTGTTTTGCAACAATATGTTAATTGCAAACATTAATTGCAATTAATTGTTGAAAATAAAAATTTTTACATAAAGGAGATTTTTTAAATGACAACGCAGTTTTTTAAAAGAAGCGAAATCAAAGCGTCAAATCCCGCTTATTCGCAGAGCAGAGCTGTAATCGAGACTGTTTTTTACGGCAACAATGTTGAAAAGATCACTTCGGTTCAGCAGGCATATGAATTGGCTGTTAAATCGCCCGGCACAATCGTAACGGATATTCCCGTATATAAGCCCGAAACAATGGGTCTTTCTACAGACGCCAAAGTTCTCGTTTTCAACGACGGTTCCGTTACCGGCAGAGCTGCAGCGGCAAGACGTATTCTCGGTTCCGAGGGTGTAAACGAAAAGGAATATGCACTCAAGGTTGCAGATGCGGTTTATAATACAAGATACAAGAAGCTTTATCACGCCGAAGCAATAATCGGTCTTGATAAGGATTTCATGGTAAAAGCTCATCTGTGCATTCCTGAGGGCGAAGAGAACATAATGTATTCATGGCTTCTCAACTTCCAGGCTATCACGGCTGAATATAAAGAGATGTATAAGGATTCCAAGCTCATCGAAGGCGAAGGCGATATATACATATTCTCCGATCCTACATGGAGACATCCGGATCATCCGATGGGTCTTACATACTTTGATCCTAAGCATAACTGTGCGGCTCTTCTCGGCATGAGATATTTCGGCGAGCACAAGAAGGGTACTCTTACTCTTGCATGGGGCATTGCAAACCGTCACGGATTCGCATCCTGCCACGGCGGCCAGAAGCGTTACAACCTGCCCAACGGCGACAAGTTCGTTGTAAGCGTATTCGGTCTTTCCGGCTCCGGCAAATCGACAATCACTCACGCTAAGCACGACGGCAAATATGATATAACCGTTCTTCACGATGACGCTTTCGTTATATCCACAAAAGACGGTTCTTCTGTTGCTCTTGAGCCTACATATTTCGATAAGACTCAGGATTATCCTCTTGATAACCCTGACAACAAGTTCCTTGTAACAATACAGAACAATGCAGTAACCGTTGATGAAGACGGCAAAAAGGTTCTCCTTACGGAAGATCTCAGAAACGGTAACGGCCGTGCAATCAAATCAAGAATATGGTCGCCTAACCGTGTTGATAAGATTCCTGAGCACTGCGATGCAGTTATATGGCTCATGAAGGACGCTACACTTCCTCCGGTACTCAAGATAACGGATCCTACTCTCGCATCGGTTATGGGCGCTACTCTTGCAACAAAGAGAACAACGGCAGAAAGACTTGCCGCAGGCGTTGACCCGAATGCACTCGTTGTTGAGCCTTACGCTAACCCGTTCCGTACTTATCCTCTCTCCGAGGACTATGCAAAGTTCAAACAGCTGTTTGAAGAGCGCGGCGTGGCTTGCTATATACTCAATACAGGCTTCTTCCTCGATAAGAAGATTTCAAAGGAAACAACTCTCGGCACAATCGAAAAGATCGTTGAAAATAAGGCTGACTTCAAACCTTTCGGCAATATCGAAAATATGTATTGCCTCGATATCGATGGCTTCAATGCTGACTTCTCCGATCCGGAATACGTTGCTCAGCTTAAAGCAAGAATGGCAGATAGAATTAAATTCATTAAATCTAAAGAAACTGCTCAGGGCGGCTTCGATAAACTGCCCGATGAGGCTTGCGCTGCAATCGAAAAGGTAGCAAGCGAAATAAAATAATATTTTCCAAGGGGTGCTTTTGTAAAAGCACCCCTTGACCCCGAAAACTATATGCATTATGTTGTGCCAATCAGCCGTGCCGATGGTCGTCACGTCAGATTGGCATTAAATTTACGTTTCTATTTTAAATGTTCATAAGAACAGGATTTTGCGAGGGGTGCTTTTGTAAAAGCACCCCTTGCAAAAAATCATCAACGATCGGACATAAATGTCTGTATCAACGAGTTATCGGCGAAATAGTTTATTTTCATAGCCGTTTTTACTTCATCGAGGGTAGCTGCCGCTATGTTGCGGGCATTTTCGCTGCCTGCTTTCAATATATCATAAACGCCGGCAATATCCTTTTCATATTCTTTTCTTCTTGTTCTTATGGGTTCAAGTTCCGATTGTATTATATTGTTAAGGAACTTTTTGATCTTGACATCACCCAGACCGCCTTTTGTATAATGTGCTTTCAGCTCGTCAAGATTAGCGTATTCCGGCAGAAACTGTTCAAAATGCTCATCGCGGCAAAACGCGTCAAGATATGTAAACACCGCATTGCCCTCAATATGTCCCGGATCGGAAACCTGTATGTGCAGCGGATCCGTAAACATCCCCATTATTTTCTGCTTTATATCATTCGGTTCATCGGAAAGGTATATGCAGTTGCCGAGCGATTTGCTCATTTTAGCTTTTCCGTCCGTTCCGGGCAAACGCATACAAACGCTATTTTCCGGTAAAAGCTCCTTCGGCTCAACAAGCACTTCACTGTATATCGAATTGAACTTGCGCACAATTTCACGCGTTTGCTCAAGCATAGGCAGCTGATCTTCGCCTACCGGAACTGTCGTTGCCTTGAACGCGGTAATATCCGCCGCCTGGCTTACAGGATAGCAGAAAAATCCCGCGGGAATGTTCTGTTCAAAATTACGCATCTGAATTTCTGCTTTAACAGTCGGATTTCTGTGCAATCTTGCAACCGTAACAAGATTCAGATAATAAAACGTCAGCTCCGTGAGCTCGGAAATCTGCGACTGAATAAACAGTGTGGATTTTGCGGGATCCATTCCGACAGATAAATAATCCAAAGCCACTTCAATTATATTTTTACGTATTTTATCGGGATTATCAAAGTTATCCGTAAGGGCCTGCGCATCGGCTATCATTATCAAAACCTTTTCGTATTCTCCCGAATTCTGCAATTCGACTCTCCTTTTAAGCGAACCCACATAATGTCCCAAATGCAGTCTGCCGGTAGGTCTGTCTCCTGTCAATATTATCTTCTTCATTGTTATGTTTCTCCTTTAATATGTTCAAAAAATTATAAATAAATCCTGAAAATGCGGCATATTCTATTTGTCCAGCCATCCGAGCAAAGTATACGCGTCCGCTTTGAATTGTTCAACGCTATCGTTTTTTACAAATTCAAGCAACAGAGCATGCGTCCGCTCGCTCTGACGAAGCACGTCAATATACTCACGCCACGCCTTTTCGTGCTCCGCAAGTGCAAAGCGTTCCAAACCTTTCCATGCATACACATGAACGTTCTTAAGATGCGGTAAAAATCTTTTTATTATATTCTTGTTAAGCTGTATATCCTCAGACTGGAGCGGCTGCCAATAAAGATAAACATTATCGCGTCCGATCTCTTCAATAAGCTTCAATGCGGAATCGGGCGTATCCGTAAGCGTCGATTTATGACACTCAAAGCTTACATCAATACCGTTTTCTTTTGCAATATCCGCAAGCTTCCGGGCCTCCAGAACATATTGCGCACGCTCCTGCAAGCTGACATCTCCGGAATCTTTTCCGCCTGCCCATATACGTATATTATCCGTACCTATTGCTTTTGCCGTGTTTACGAGCTTTGAAAACATATCATACCCTGATTCACCCTTGCCGTAATAGCTTCCGTATGAAATCGGCATAATACCCGTATCATCTGATCTTTTTCGGATAAATTCAGCCGTATCCGCATTCCCGGCAGGCAAATGTACATCCGAACCCCATTCAACGGCTTTGAGTCCGCTTGCGTATGTTATATCGATTATATCCTCCGGAGACAACTGTCTGAAAGTCACCGACACAAGTCCCGGAATAAGCTTATTTTTCATGCTGCGATATTCCTTTTCCGTTTGATTTATTTTAATTCTCCGAAATACGGTGCCCGTAATATTTACGCCATCGTTTTCAGCATCTGAGCTGTAACTCTGTATTTCACGGGCTTACTGTTTATAAAATTCATAAATTCCTCATACATATACCACGACATTCTGTGAACCTCGTTTCCTATGGAACCCGCAATATGAGGAGACAGAAATACATTAGGCATTCTGTAAAGCTCATCGCCGTCAAGCGGAGGCTCATCGGGATAAGTAACATCAAGCAGTGCAACCCTGAGCGGTTCTTTTTTAAGGGCCTCAACAAGATCGTCCCGCACCACCTGTCTGCCGCGCCCCGTATTTATAAAAACAGCGTCCTTTTTCATAACATCAAAGCAGTTTTTGTTGAGTATCCCCGCCGTTTGGTCGTTATTTGCAAGATGATTTGAAATTATATTACATTCTCTGAACAGTTCAGAGAGATCTTCCGTCTTTTTTATTCCGAGTGCGGCGGCTTTTTCTTCTGACATAAACGGATCGTACCCCCACACCTCAAGCTTGTAATTCTTAAGCATTTCGGCAACAAGCGAGCCTATCATTCCTATACCTATCAGTCCTATTCTGTTGCCGTAATTTCCCGTAACGTCCGTACAAACCGTTCTGTTTTCCCACGTTACGGAATCGGGCATTGCCCTGTGCAGTCTCTGAAAATAGCCTTTACCCGCAAGTATTATCTGCGCAACTGTAAATTCAGCCACCGGAACCGCGTTTGCCGCCCATGCGCTGAATACGGCTATATCATTTGCAATAAAAGGCTCCGCAAAATATTTAACCGTGCCCGCCGAATAAAACACTGCTTTCAGTTTTTTCAGATACTTTTTTATATCGGCGTCCGAAAGCTCAAACATTCCCCATGTTGAAAAAATATATTCCGTACAGGCAAGATCTTCGGCGCGGCTGTCAAGCTCGTTTATATCAAATATCGGTTCCAGCCACTCCACCTCATGTGCAAGCGCATCAATAACCGTCTGCTCATACACTTTAAGACAATTTTCTTTGTCGGATGTCATAAGCAAAGCCTTTGGTTTCATTTTGTTTTTCCTTTCTTTACGAATCAGGGAGCCGTCGGACCCCCTGATTCCACATATCTTATTTAAGCAGCAATGTAACTATTTCAAACGTACCCACGTCAAGCGTAACGGCATTATCCTTAACGTCTATCTTCTGCGGTTCTTCCTCAAGAAGATTTACAATATACGCTTCCTTTACCGGGAAACCAAACTTCAATGTAGCCCTTGAAGCCATATTGTGCGCGTCGTACAAGCGAACTATAATTCCGTCGTTGTTTTCCGCTTTTTTGATAACTTCAACAGTAATATTGTCTTTGTCGCACGTTACCATTGAGAATCTTTCCGGAAGCTTTCCGCTCTTGTTTGCGGCTATATTTACAGCCGTAAGAGGCGCATTAAGCCTGTACGCTTCTTCAATCGTTCCGCCGAAAACAGCATTTGAACGGTGCGGATAAACAGAATACGTAAATTTGTGCTGTCTGCAATCGCCTTTATAATACGGGGACTCGGGGCTCTTGAGCAATGTAATTGCAAGAGTATAGTCATATGAGCTGAAGCCGTATTTGCAGTCGTTAAGAAGCGATACGCCGTAACCGTTATCCGATACGTCAACCCATTTGTGCATACAGGTTTCAAATTTAGCCTCATCCCACGATGTGTTCATATGATTCGGGCGTTCAACGTGTCCGTACTGTATTTCGCTTACTGTTTTGGTCGTTCTTATGTTGAATGGGAACAACGCCTTGAGCACTATGTGCATCTGCTTCATGTCAATATCGTTTTCAATATCGATTCTCGGAATGTTATCATAAACAACAACGTTCTGCTTTATTGTAGATTCCATGAATTTCCACACAAACGTTATGCCTGCCGCCGCGCCGTTTCTGTACTCGGTTGCGGAAACAAGTTCGTCCATAGCATGAGGCTTGAGACGCGTATAATGTGAAAGCTCCCATGCGTCCCAGTGATAAGGATAATCCTCATATGCCAGAAGCTCGTTTCCGAGTTCGCCCTCTTTGAGAAGCTCTCTGCCTTCGCGCTTGTCGTATATGGATTCCATATAACCCATGCTGTTGAATTTTATGCGGAAATACTTGTTCTCAATAGAATTTTCCGTAATTTCGGCATGGTTTTCGCTGTAAAGCTTGTCTACCACAGCATAACCCATAGGCGGAATATTTTCCGTTGTATAAACGCCGCCTTCATACTCAACAATACCTTTGCCCTCATGAGCATTCATGTTATATACGAGTATGCCGCCGTCCGTATTTATGTTATGCGCTATGTTGTCGATATCGTTTGCTATTATTGAATCAGTCTTTGCAAATATGCTCTGATATTCTCTGTTTGAGCGTTTGTAAACAGGTTCGATAGCCGAGCCGGGAATAACATCGTGGAACTGGTTAAGACACATAAGTCTCCACATTCCGAAAAAGTCAGACGAGCTGTATTTGCCGCCGCAGAACAGTTCATTCATCACGTCAAGCGTTTCCGCTTTGCGCAGTGCAAATTCCGCTTTACGGTTATTGCGCTTTACCTGAGCTATGGAAGTATATGTTCCGCGGTGATATTCAAGATAAAGTTCGCCGTCCCAGCGAGGAGTTTCCCTGAGCTTTTTGCAGCTGTCGTCAAAATTATTCTTTATTCTCTCAAGGAAAGAATCAAGTGTTGACATCTGTGTTCTCGGAATACCCGGCAGACCCTTTTCGAGACGTCTGTAACTTTCGAGCATTTCGTATGTCGGACCGCCGCCGCCGTCGCCGAAGCCGAACGTATGCAGCGTTTCGGTATTCCATGTCTTTGTGCGGTAAACGTCATATGAACTCTTTACCTCGCGCGGATCGAGCATACCGTTGAACATAACATATTCGTGCGTTTTTTCGGGATACCACGTATGTATGTTGAAATCCTTGGTTGTAAGGAAATGAGTAAATATCTCGGTACCGTCTATGCCTTTCCAATAGAACGTATCATTAGGCATAGAGTTTACATCACACCAGCTTATTTTTCCCGTAACAAAGTTTTTAACTCCCGCCTTTTTGAGTATCTGCGGAAGCGCCGCGCTGTATCCGAATACATCGGGTATCCAGAGAGTTACGGATTCCTTGCCGAATTCGTCGCGTATGAACTTTTTACCGTGTATGAGCTGTCTTACGAAGCTTTCTCCGCTCGGTATGTTGCAGTCGGATTCAAGCCACATAGCGCCTTCAACTTCCCAGCGGCCCTCTTTCACACGCTGTTTGAGTTCTTCGTAAAGCTCCGGAGATTCGGTCTTTAAAAATTCATAAAGCTGAGGCTGACTCATCATGAACATAAATTCCGGATAATCCTTCATGAGCTGCAAAACAGTACCGAACGAACGCTGAACCTTTTCCTTTGTCTGCTCAACAGTCCATCTGTACGCAACATCTATATGCGAATGTCCGAGACAGCTTACGACAATATCGCCCTTGCCGCATTCTTTCTCGTAAAATTCCTTTATCATGTACTCATCCGCCGCTTCCAGCGAAGCAAAAAATTCAGGTCTTCCCTCATGCGTTTTATCTATCATAAGACATGCAATTTCAAGATGCTTATACATGAGCTTCTTTTCGGGAGCGTCGCCCTCAAAGCACTGCGCCGCCTCAAAAGGAATCTTCATATCAAAGTATGCCTTCTCGACCTTTTTTGAAATCGTCTTCATGCACGGCTGTATCATGGCCGAACCTATGTTTACTCCGTCAAAATATATGTAAAGCGTAACATCGTATTCTCTGCCGCACTCGATTCTTGCGGTTGAATGATTGCCGTCAAAGCCCTGCATCATCCTACCGTCAAGATAAAGGATAGTCTGCGGATTTTCGCCGATTTTTGTGCAATCAAGCACAAGATATGTGTCATCGGGAACAGAATCGGGCGTCTTTATTTTTCCGCGCACCCAAACGTGCTTGTCCAGCCCGGACATTTCCGACCGGGGACCCCACTTCTTCCATGTTTCGTCAATTTCCGGAATATTGTTGTCGGTTTTATAATCACATTCCTTGTAATAGAAATCTCCGCCGCCGTAATTACCCGCAACCATGTATTTTCTCACGGTACTGAGGGTCGTCTCTATCAATTCCTTTACGTACCTCATTATTATCTCCCTTCACAGTAACAACTGACTCAATGCTTCTGCCGTTTCTGTTTCCGGCGGAAAGCAATCAACAATATTATAACAACACAGCGTTCAAAAGTCAATCGTAAATTCAACGATTTACCTTATTCACTGCAAAATTATTATCTCAATATACGCCGTTGCCTTACAGCCCCGCAAAATCCTCGCATTGGGTAAATACCTCTGCCGTAAACTGCCTTATGGCTTCGCTTTCAAAAAGTATTTTTCCCGCACGTTTTACGGCTCTTACAAACTCGGCGTCAAGTCTGCCGCCCACCGCCGACCTGTACAGCGGACACATGGCGCGGCTTCTGGGGTCTGCAATAACTTTCATGATCCCGCCTTTATTCACTATTGCCAAAGGAAAAATTCTGCACGCAAGAGGGCGTTCCTTTCTGTCGCACATTCCGTTGCATAAAAGAAGCGGCATTCCGTAATCCGTCCGAGTCACCTCAAAGCCCCCGCGATTGACATACAGTTCTTTTTCGCCCGGAAAAAGCGCCATTCCCACATCGTCATCGCCTTTGCAGCACACCGCATTGCAAAGCCTGCCGCAATCGCTTTTGAGCGGCGTAAGATTGCCTATTATTTCATATGCTTTCAATATAAGCTCCGTATCGTTCATATCAGATATTCTCCGTGTATTTATATGTTTTACAAAAGTATAACACATACACTGCCCGTTTGCAAGAATGTAATTTTTCTGCGCATAATACCAATATTGCATATTCAATTATTTTTCACGTTTTTTATATGCGCTTTTCAAAATAATTATCATAACGATTCATTTTATTTTGCCCTGAATACACTTTTCGGT
>CAJLXE010000006.1 GCA_905210525.1 uncultured Clostridia bacterium
CCAAATCATCAGCTGTTCTAACGCTTGTTTGATGCATTATAAAAAAGGAGATATTATTTTTTGGTATAAAGAACACTCTTCAAAAGCAGGAATAGTTATATCAGGTAACGTTGCAATAGCAAGAAATGATGAATTCGGCAATAATTTTATATTATACAATGTAGCAAAAGATGAATTTTTCGGACTATTCAATATTAACTCCGATTCCGAAACGGATGACATATATGCATATGCTTCTGTTAATACCGATATAGTTCTTATGGATTCGGATAAGCTTTTGACCGGATGCGAAAACAAATGTGCAATTCACGAAAAAATACTTTATAATGTTCTGACAATATTGTCACGGCGAAACATTGCTCTTATACGAAAACAATGCCATATGGCTCAACGAACAATGCGTAAAAAAATACTCTCTTACCTTACGGAACAGGCCCGATTCAATTCATCCGACTGTATTGAAATTGCAATGAACCGACAGGAATGGGCAGATTACCTCGGCATTGACAGGAGTGCTTTGTCCGCCGAGCTTTCCGCAATGCAAAAAGACGGTCTCATACAATATAAACGCAACAATTTCAGACTGTGTGACAAAGCCGCAAGTATATTTAACAAGCGTTAAATATTTTTTGTAAAATAAGATTCGTCATCGTCAATTCAAAAAATGACGAATTTATGTCACGTATGCGGTATTAAGTAATTCACAATCCTAACAATAATCACGATATTCGATAAATATGCATCACAAAACCATAAATATGTTTAACAAACGTTAAATATAATATAAAAAAACGACCGTCATTCTTCAATCAAAGAAATGACGGTCTTGTTGATTTTACCTGTTTATTTACCGAAAGGTTCCTTTGCTGCATACGTAGTATGAAGTAATTCATGAGCCTTATGAGAATTAGGTTCTCCGAGATAATCCTTATAAAGCTGCTGTATCTGCGGATTGTTGTGAGACTGTCTTATAACCTGTCTTTCATCCTCGGAATAAAGAGCGTTTGCACGTTTTTCCTTATATGTGTCAAGGATATTGTCATCCTCATTGGGAAGGAAGCACGGCTTAACATACGGCTGTCCGCCTCCCGCAACGCAACCGCCGGGGCAACCCATTATCTCGATAAAATGATATTTGCTGTTACCTGCTCTGATCTCATCAAGCAGAACTTTTGCATTTTTCATTCCGTGAGCAACAGCTATATTTACAGTAACGCCGTTTATATTCAAAGAAGCTTCTTTTACGCCTTCAAAACCGCGAACCTGCTCGAAATCGATTTTTTCATATTCCTTGCCTGTCATCCAGTAATAAGCTGTTCTGAGAGCCGCTTCCATAACGCCGCCCGTAACGCCGAATATAACGCCTGCGCCGGAATAGTCGCCTACTACATCATTATCAAATTCTTCATCGGGCAATTTTGCAAAGTTTATGCCGGATCTCTTTATAAGCTTGCCGAGCTCTCTCGTTGTGAGAACAGCGTCAACATCTTTAAGGCCGTTTGTCACAAGCTCAGGTCTTTCCTTCTCGTACTTCTTAGCTGTACACGGCATTACCGACACAACAAACACATCCTTGGGATCAATGTTGTTTTTCTCAGCATAATAAGACTTAAGAATTGCACCGAACATTTCATGAGGAGATTTGCAGGAAGAAAGATGATCAAGCAAATCGCCGTAATAGTATTCCGCATAATTTACCCAGCCCGGAGAGCAAGATGTTATCATAGGCAGAACGCCGTTTTCCTTAATACGGTGCATAAGCTCTGCCGCTTCTTCCATGATTGTAAGATCCGCGCTGTAATTTGTATCAAATACCTTTTTGAATCCGAGACGTTTAAGTGCCGCAACCATTTTTCCTGTTACGGGAGTACCTATCTTCATTCCGAATTCTTCGCCCAAAGCTGCTCTTACGGCAGGTGCTGTCTGAACAACAACGTACTTGCCTTGTCTCATAGCCTCATCGATTTTGGCAATCTCAGATTTTTCCATCAATGCGCCTGTAGGACATACCGATACGCACTGTCCGCACATTATGCACGGTGATTTTGCAAAAGAACGGTTCTGTGCCGGTGCAACTATTGTGTTAAAACCTCTGTTTTCATATCCGAGTATTCCCTTGCCGTGTGCGTTCTGACATCTTGCGATACAACGTCCGCAAAGAATACATTTTGACGTATCTCTTATAAGCGACGGAGACAATTCATCATAAGTAACAGGAGTTTTTTCACCTACAAACATATTTTCTCTTGCGCCCGTCAGTCTTGCAACATGAAGCAATTCGCAATTTTCGTTTTTCTCGCACTGCTGGCACTGCATTGAATGGTTTGAAAGCAAAAGTTCTACGGAAGCTCTGCGCGCCGCTGTTGCCTTAGGTGACGAAATTGTTATTTCCATACCCTCGTTTACCGGATAAACGCACGATGCTACCAAGCCTCTTGCGCCTGTCGCCTCAACAAGACATACTCGGCATGAACCTCTGTTACATTCACCGTGATTGAATGCGCACAACGAAGGTATTTCATAACCGCAAGCCTTTGCAGCTTCAAGTATCGTGAGTCCTTCTTCAACCTGATAAGGGATACCCTCAATTTTTATATTAATCAATGACATAATCAAAATCCTCCCTTATTACTTCTTTTCAATGGCTTTGAACTTACATGAAGCTATGCACATACCGCACTTGATACATTTCTTCTGATCAATAACGTACGGTTCTTTACCGACAACACCGGTAATAGCTCCCACAGGACATTTACGCGCACAAGCACTGCATTTTTTACAAAGTGCAGGATCAATGCTGTACTGCATCAAATGCTTACATACCTTTGCAGGACATTTCTTATCAACAATGTGAGCAATATATTCATCCTTAAAATGAGCAAGTGTTGAAATTACAGGGTTAGCGGATGTTTGTCCGAGACCGCAAAGCGAACCTGCCTTTATTGTACGGCTGAGTTCTTCAAGCTGTTCAAGATCATCCATCGTTGCCTGACCTTTTGTTATTTTCGTGAGGATTTCAAGCATACGCTTTGTTCCAATACGGCAAGGCGTACATTTTCCGCATGACTCATCGCATATAAATTCCATATAGAATTTTGCAACGTCAACCATACAGTTATCTTCATCCATTACGATAGCACCGCCGGAACCCATCATAGAACCCTTTGCAACGAGATTATCGAAATCTATCGGTGTATCAAGATCCTCTTCTGTAAGACATCCGCCGGAAGGACCGCCCGTCTGTATAGCTTTGAACTTCTTGCCGTTAGGTATTCCGCCGCCGATATCATATATCAATTCGCGCAGAGTTGTTCCCATAGGAATTTCAACAAGACCAACGTTATTGATTTTGCCGCCCAATGCGAAAACCTTGGTTCCCTTGGATTTTTCCGTACCGTAAGACGCAAATTTTGCCGCGCCTTCACGCAATACGAACGGTACGCAAGCCAGCGTTTCAACGTTATTTATTATTGTAGGCTTCTGCCACAGACCCTTCACTGCCGGGAACGGCGGACGAGGACGAGGCATACCTCTTTGACCTTCTATTGAATTAAGAAGAGCAGTTTCTTCACCGCATACGAATGCGCCTGCACCCAAACGGATATGTACTCTGAATGAGAAATCCGTACCGAGTATGTTATCGCCGAGCAATCCAAGCTCTTCTGCCTGCTTTATTGCAATTCTGAGTCTGTTTACAGCAACCGGATATTCCGCACGAACATAGAAATAACCGTTCTGTGCGCCTATTGCGTAACCTGCTATTACCATACCTTCAATAACTGCAAGCGGGTTTCCTTCCAATATGGAGCGATCCATAAATGCACCCGGGTCGCCTTCGTCGCCGTTGCAGACAACGTATTTTTCACCTGCCGGCTGAGCATAAGCAAACTGCCATTTTCTTCCTGTCGGGAATCCGCCGCCGCCTCTGCCGCGCAAGCCTGAATCGAGCACTTCTTTTATTACATCTGCTCTGTCCATTCTGAGCGCCTTAGCCAATCCCTGGAATGAACCTGCACCGAGTGCTTCGTTTATATCTTCGGGGTTGATCTGACCGCATCCGTGAAGAGCAATTCTTACCTGCTTTTTGTAGAAGTTGATATCATCCTGCTTTGCCACCTTTTCTTTTGTAGCCGGGTCAACAAACAGAAGTCTTTCAACGACTTCATTGCCTATAAGATCTTTTTCAACTATTTCTTCAACGTCTTCAATTTTAACAAGACGATAGAGCGTATCCTCGGGGAATATTTTTACAAACGGGCCCTGAGAGCAGAAACCGAAGCAGCCTACCTGGTTTACGGTAACTTTATCGTCAATGCCTCTTTCTTCTATAAGCTTTTCAAATTTTTCTTTTATAGCCTGGGAATTTGAGGAAAGACATCCCGTCCCTCCGCAAAGAACAACAGCTCTTTTATTTTCCGCTCCGGCAAATTTGTTTGCAAGACAGACTGAACAGGAAGATATTTTTTCGTTTAATTCATCAAAATTTTTAATCATAACTCATTGCCTCCGTTGCGGTATTCCTCGATTATACCCGGTACTGCGCTTACCGCAAGCTTCGGATACACCTTTCCGTTTATCGTAACAGCGGGGGCTATTCCGCACGCGCCTATGCAACGCAAAGCGTCAAGCGTGAACATACCGTCTTCTGTTGTTTGCCCCGGCTTTATTCCCAATATTTCAGAGAATTTATCAATAACCTGCTGAGCTCCCTTGACATAGCAAGCCGTACCCAAGCAACAGCCGATAACATACTTTCCCTTAGGCTGCAACGAGAAGAACGAATAAAACGTTACAACACCGTATATTTCAGCCACGGAAATACCTGTCTTTTCGGAGACGAGCTCCTGCACCTCAAGCGGAATATAGCCGTACTCTTTCTGAATATCACTGAGGATCATCATAAGAGGCGTTTTTTCGTCAACGTATCTACCGCATATTTCGTTGATCTTAGCTACTGCCGCTTCACTTAAATGAGCCATAATAGCCCTCCTTTGTTATAACCGAATCGTTGATAAAACAACCACGGTCAATTATACTATATATCGACACGAATGTCAAGCAAAACATAAATTTTGATGATTTTTTCCTAAAATATCCAACATTCTGTATTGACAAACTTTGAAATACGTTGTATTATAAATTGAAAATATTTTTTGATGACAGGAAAATTCAAAATGAAAAAAATTCTCGGCTGTATAAGGCGTGCAGATGACGACTTCGGTCTTATAAATGACGGAGACAGAATTGCCGTCGGCGTTTCCGGCGGAAAAGACAGCATAGCTCTTCTCTATTCACTCAGACTTTATCAGTATTTCTCACAAAAAAAATTTGATTTGGTCGGCATAACTCTCGACATGGGACTTTTTCACCCGGATACAGAAGAACTCAAAAAATTCTGCTATGCAAATCAGATTGATTACAGAGTCGTTGAAACCAAAATAGGAAATATTGTTTTTGAAGCACGCAACGAAAGCAATCCGTGTTCCCTTTGCTCAAATCTAAAACGCGGCGCTCTCCACAATGCGGCAATAGCGGCAAACTGCAATAAAGTCGCCCTCGGACATCACTTTGACGACGTTCTTGAGACGCTCATGATGAGCCTTCTTTACGAAAGCAGATTCAATACATTTTCCCCGCTTACATATATGGAACGGAAAAATATATATGTAATAAGACCTATGGTGTATGCGAGCGAAATGGAAATAATAGGTGCGGTAAAACGTCATAATCTGCCCGTATTCAAGAGCGGATGCCCCGCAGACGGCACCACCAAACGTCAGGAAATGAAAGATGACGTAAAATTGATAATAAAAAAATATCCGCACTTCAAAGAACGCGTTCTTTCTGCATTAAAAAATAAGGATACCAGACATCTCTGGTAACAAGCAAACGCATATTAATTAAGGAATATACCAATCATGATAAATATAGTTTTAATAGAACCCGAAATACCTCAAAATACCGGAAATATCGCAAGAACCTGCGCCGCCCTGGGAGCCGTCCTTCATCTTGTAGGTCCTCTCGGTTTCAGCATTGACGAAAAAAGCGTAAAAAGAGCCGGTCTTGACTACTGGAGCATGGTATCAATATGTACATATGAATCCGCAAAAGCTTTCTTTGAACAGCACGATGAAAAGAAAATGTATTACTGCACTACCAAAGCTCAGAAAAATTACTGCGATACGGATTTCTCTCAAAATGACGATATATGGCTTGTATTCGGCAAAGAAACAAAAGGTCTTGACGAAGATCTTCTTCATAACAATTACGAACGCTGCATACGCATACCTATGATTCACGGAGCGCGTTCGCTCAATCTTTCAAATGCCGTTGCAATTATAGCATATGATGCGGCAAGACAACTCGGTTTTTCGGAGCTTGAGCGCTTCGGTCATCTTACAAAATACTGATATGGAAAATCCTTTCGGAACAAAACGTTACAGAACGTTCGACTATGAAATGAAACGTCTGTTCGGTGCCAAAGTAATAAAGTTATCGGTAGATGCCGGCTTCGGATGCCCGAACAGAAAAAACGGTAACGGCTGTATATTCTGCACGGAAAGCGGAAGCGGTGAATTTGCAGGCAATCCGGCTTTGAAGTCTGCTTCCGTAACGGAACAGCTTGAATATCAGAAAAAAATGCTTTCCGGGAAATGGAATTCGGACAAATATATAGCATATTTTCAAAGCTATACCAACACTTATGCACCGGTTGAAGTTCTTCGGCAAAAATATGACGAAGCACTGTCCTGCGGCGTCCTCGGCTTGGCAATAGCAACAAGACCCGACTGTCTTGATAATGAAGTCCTTGCTCTCCTGCAATCATATAAATGTCCGCTCTGGCTTGAACTCGGTCTGCAAACAGTAACCTGTCATCGCGAAATCAACCGAGGATACGATAACGATGTGTTTGTAAAATCCGCTGAGGCTTTACGCGCACGCAATATACCGTTTTGCGTCCATGTCATATTCGGCTTGCCGTGGGAAACTGTCGAACAAACTCTTGAAACAGTTCGCTTTGCCGTTGAAAACGGTGCTTTTGCACTGAAGCTCCATATGCTTTACATTGACAAAACGGCACCTTTAGCCGAATTTTACAGCAAAAACAAATTTCACCTCCTTACTATGGAAGAATATATCGATGCCGTAACCGAAGCTCTTGCAATAATTCCTCAGAATATTGTCATTCACAGAATAACAGGAGACGGCAAAAAATCAAATCTTATCGCTCCGTTGTGGACAACAGATAAAAGACGCGTTCTCAACGAAATAGATAAAGCTATGATAAGAAAAAATTATTTTCAAGGCTGTAAAAGCAAATAAAAATACAATAAAACAACAATAAAACGTGTATAATAATAAAACACGGCGTCAAGAATAGTAATGTACGAAACAACAGTGCAATGTTGTTTCCGATATTACAAAAGAAAGGAAAGTAATAATCATGCGAGTTGTAACACCTAAAGAAATGAATGCGGCAGACGAAATAATGTCTCGTAAATATATGATGCCGACATCTCTGCTTATGGAAAATGCGGGAGCCGCAGTAGCTACATATTTGTCTGAAAATTACAGCAAAAGCAATAAAATTCTTTTTGTGACGGGTTCAGGCAATAACGGTGGCGACGGCTGGGCTGCCGCAAGAATACTTTTTGCAAAAGGCTATAATGTAAGCGTTTTCTCGTTATGTTCCGAAAGCAGAATGAAAGAGCTTACCCTGACAAATTTTAAAATAGCCGAACAGTTCGGAATAGATTATTCTCTTGACGTGACCGCGGAAGAACTTGAACAAAATATCATCCGTTACAGCATTGTGGTCGATGCCATACTCGGCACAGGAATTACAGGAACAGTAAACGACAACACACGTAAAATTATAGAGGTTATAAACGCTTCCGGCAAAAACGTAATCTCGATAGATGTTCCGTCGGGCATAAATGCCGAAAGCGGTGCCGTTTGCGGCACGGCAATAAAAGCAGATACGCTCATAGTTCTGGGTACCGTAAAGCAGGGACTTCTCTTCTGTCCCGCAAAATACTGCTACGGTAAAATGATTGTTGACAGCATATCCATACCCGAATCCGTATATAACGAAACCTCGGATTACAAAGCAGTATATAACAATAAAGAAATTGCATCCATGCTGTATCCGAGAAATTCTGCTTCGCACAAAGGTTCATACGGAAAACTCGGAATAATCGCAGGTTCTGCCGGAATGACGGGCGCCGCGTGTATGGCTGCCGAATCCGCATTGAGGTCAGGTGCGGGCATAATCCGCCTGGCTGTTCCGCAAAGACTCAACAATATATTTGAAGTAAAGCTTACCGAACAAATGACGGTTCCGATGCCGGACAATAATTTCGGCTCTCTTATCAGCAGCAGGGAGCTTATAGACTTTGCCGACGGACACTCGGCATTGCTCATAGGTCCCGGACTCGGTTCCTGTTCGCACGGAAGCACATTTATTCCCGAAATTCTGAATGTTTACGGCAATTCAGTCGTAATAGACGCCGACGGAATAAACTCTATAGCTTCAAACCCGGATATACTAAAAAACGGAAACTGCATAATAACCCCCCACATAGGCGAAATGGCTCGGTTGACAGGCAAAACTCCGCAGGAAATATCAAATGCACAGGTTTATTACGCACGCGAATTTGCCGAAAAATATAATGTTACCGTAGTGCTTAAAAATTATATCACAGTAATAGCGTCCCCCGACGGCAAAACGGTATTCAACACCACAGGAAACTGCGGTATGGCAACGGGCGGAAGCGGAGATGTTCTTGCAGGTATAATCGCCTCGCTTTGTGCACAGGGATACGGGCGTTTTGAAGCTGCTGTTATAGGCGCTTACGTAAACGGACTTGCAGCCGATATCGCGGTTAAGCGCACAGGCGTCGTATCTCTGACCCCTACCGATACTTCAAACGCACTCTGCGAAGCTTTCACGCTGCTGTATTCATTGTAACCCCCATACGCTAAGTAACGCTTTCACACTCCGTGCAATAGACTGTATAAGAATTACTGCACTGTTCGGGAGGTGAGCGCGTGTCGGAAACTATAAGGGAAAAATACTCGGAATCACTTGATCTCAGGTCTCAGATCGACGAAATAATCGCACTGGAAAAAACAGATAAATATGAATTCATACGCCGTGTAACGGATTTTTACGTAAAAAATAAAGTTCTACTTATATCTGAGGATGAAATTTCCGCCGGATATAAGGAAATGGGAGATATTGACCTTTCGCTTGCGGAAGAAAGCTTATTCTGCGACAATGAATGTAACTCAGAATACGAAAAATATCTCCTTTCAAATATAAATTTCAGGAAAGGAGCCGGCTTATCGGCAATCAAATGCAGCCGATACGGCAAAAAATACAGGCATGATCAGACGCGGTGAAATATATTATGCGGATTTAAGTCCTGTCGTCGGCTCTGAGCAAGGCGGATTGCGCCCGGTTCTGGTGGTACAAAACGATGTCGGAAATAAATACAGCCCGACAGTAATAGTATCTGCCATAACCTCTCAAATCAACAAGGCAAAACTGCCTACTCATATAGAGCTCCCCGCTTCAAATTACGGACTTAACAAAGACTCTGTTGTGTTATTGGAACAGCTGAGAACAATAGACAAAAGAAGACTTCAGGACCTCATTGGATATGTGGAACCTGAAAGCATGAATAAGATAAACAATGCAATGTCAATAAGTCTCGGTCTGGGAAACTGACACCACACAAATAATAATCTGACGCTCCGTGAAAACTTCGCGGAGCTTTTTCAATTAAACCGAAAATACCGCGCAGAAAAATTACGTAAATTTACCTGTTTTACAAATTAAATTATTTGACAAAACAATAAATTCATGTTACAATATTTATTAAACTGGCTTGGTATAATTATTTTTATTCAGGCTCGGTTTAATATTATACTTTATATATGAAGGAGACAGTAATGGAATCAGATGATCCTGACGCGGATACTGCAAGTATTTTCCCGCAGTTGGTATTAATAATAGTGTTGACTGCAATCAACGCATTTTTTGCCGCTGCGGAATTGGCTGTCGTATCTGCAAACAAAAACAAAATAAAACGTCTGGCTTCCGAGGGAAACAGAAAAGCTCGGAATGTCGAAAAGCTTTCAAGCGATGAAACAAAATTTTTATCCACAATACAGGTCGGTATTCCTCTTGCCGGATTCTTTCCATCCGCAACAGCTTCCGTAACATTATCGGAAGGATTCGGTAAATGGCTTCTCTCTATAGGTATCCCCTACGGAGATAAAATATCGATGATACTCATAACTCTGATATTGTCTTACATCACTTTGATATTCGGAGAGTTATTGCCCAAGCGTATTGCTTTGCGCAATCCGGAACAAACATCAATGAATTTCGCCGGTATTCTTCTTGCCGTAAAATTCATAGCTACTCCGTTTGTAAAACTTCTTTCCGGAAGCTGCAACCTGCTTGCCAAAATGTTCAGAATAGACAAAAACATTGATGAGGAAAAGGTATCCGACGAAGACATTATCGACGTTGTCACGGAAGGCGTAAGTGACGGTTCAATAGGCGAAGATAAACAGAAAATCATAGAGTCAACTCTGAAATTCTATCATCTTAACGCTACTGATCTCATGACGCCGCGAGTTGACGTGTTCATGGTGGATATAGACGATGATACATCGGAAAATATCGAGAAAATGCTCAATGAAAAATATACGCGAGTGCCTGTCTACAAAGATTCCATAGACAATATAATCGGTGTTATAAACGTCAAGGATATATTGACAAGCGCACACAAAAACGGATTTGACAACATAAACCTGAAAAACATAATCCGAGAACCGTATTTTGCAAGAAAATACATAGACGCAGATGAGCTTTTCAAAAAAATGAAAGCTGCAAATCAGCAAATGGCATTCCTGCTTGATGAATTCGGCGGATTTTCCGGTCTTGTTACCATGGAGGATCTTGTGGAAGAAATCGTAGGCAACATCAACGACGAATTTGATGACGAAGTAGATATTGTAAAACTGGACGAAAACAGTTATACTGTCAACGGCTCGGTTGCAATTCACGAACTCAATTCCGAACTTGATCTTGAGCTTGATGATGACAATGCCAAATACGACACAGTAGCGGGACTTATTGTTTACTCAATCGGTCACATACCGCACAAAGATGAAAATATAGATATTGTCGTGGACAATATCCGTTTACAGGTTACAAAGCTTACAAACAACAGAATAAACAAAGTTCTTATAACAAAGCTTTACAACAATGACGATACATCAGATACATCGGACTGAGAACATCCGTTAACCCAAAAACTTAGACGGACACATAAAAAATGCGCACTTTATTTACGTGCGCATTTTTCAATTTAAATTATTACCGGAATAAAGCTTTCCAATGCAAACGAATAAATATATGCCTCCTTAATGTATATATCCATAATATCGCTCATTGCCGATTTATAAAGTTCTATTTGCTTTTTGTGTTTTTCCGCAAGCCGGCTTTCCATGCCCGGTGCGATTCTGTCCGTTTTATAATCGATAAGCACATAATTTCCGTTTTTGTCTTGAAAATAGCAGTCTATAACACCTTGCACAATTATTTTTTCGTCCGTTTTCAGCGTAGGAAATATATTTTTAGCTTCGACATAATACGTAAAGCTCTTTTCCTTTTCCACCAGTACAGCTTCAGACATACGTTTACCCACGTCCGAATTAAAAAACGCTTCAAATTTGGAAGGATTGAGATACTCGGCTTCACTCTTTGTTATAAGCTTTTTTGCAAGCATTTTTTCAATATCAGACTCAAAATCATTTATGCCGTACGGATATACATTACTTGCGTGCTGCATAAAAAAATGATATAAAGTTCCGAGCTTTGTCGGCGTAATCACATTGTCCGAAGAAATCACTTTTATCTTATCATATCTGTAATCAGGTATTTCATAAGTATCATCATCAGGAAGATTTTCCGCAATGTGCTTTATCTGCGATACCGAAAACTTAGAGTTTATTCTCGTTGCCTCATCGTGAGCATATCTGAATGAAAGTTTTTTCTCAAGTTCCGCAATATCGGGCAAAATATTGTTTCTGAAATTCGGGTCTCCGTATGACGCGTCCGCGCCGCCCAAACGTTCGATAAGCTTTAAAAGAGTTATTTTTCCGTCAAATTTACTCTCGACAACACATTTTCCATCTTCATCAATACTCGTCATGCATACATCAACCGACCAGCGTGAACCGTAATCCGCACATTGTACGTTCGTATCAAACGTGCCCGAAAGACTTTCCGCAGACACCGGATATCCCGCAGACGCTTGTCCGGAACACAACGCATATAATATCCACTTAAGAAAATTGTTTGCAGACGCAATTTCCAGCAGAGATTCTCCCATACAACCGTTCTCAAGCGTCTTATCCGACGCAGCGCCCATAATAATAAGCTGTTCCTTTGCCCTCGTCATTGCAACATATAAAATACGCTGTTCTTCTTCCCTTTGCTCTTTTTTGATTATGCGTTTAAGAATTTCGTATTCGGGCGTGCTGTATTCAATCCTGTTTACAGCATCTATTTTTTTGGATATCGCGCCGTAATCCTTGTGAATAAGTATTGTTTTTTTAATTTCGTCATCCGAAAAAGCCCTGTCGGCATCCATTATAAATACCACGGGAAATTCCAGCCCTTTGCTCTTGTGTATGCTCATTACCGAAACCGCATCCGGAGATTGCGCCGCATTTCCTCCGGCAATACCGTTCTCATCTATATTTTTGAGAATACGGCAACATTCAAACAGTCCGCCGCCGGATATTTCGAGTTGTTGTCTGAGTGTTTCGTAAAGTCTTAATATATTGTCCTTTCGGCTCCTGCCGTTTTCAAAAGAACCGAAATACTCCATATATCCGGTGGTATCAATTATGTAATCTATAAAATCGATTACAGGCAGATATCTCGCATTTTCAATCCATTCGGAATATTTTTCCGTAAAACGCTTCAATTTAATGTAAAGCTCATCACGTTGACCGCCCTCCAAGCAAAAATCCGTTTTTTTTATATAATTCTGAATTTTTGATATAACATCACGCGGTCCGTCTTTGTCAAAATTCATAAGACAAAGCAGTTCGTTATCTGTCACGTCAAAAATATAGCAGTGAAGCGTTGCCATAAGCGCTATATCATTATAAGGATTTTCTATGCATTGCAGTATGCACATAATGAGATTTATCTCCGGTGCATATCTTATGTCGCTGTCCTGCAAAATATTTATAGGTATATCCGTTGCCGCAAAAATCTCTCTTACCGCAGAAACAGAGTTTTTCGGCGAACGCATGAGAATTGCAATATCCGAATACTTCATTCGTCTGTATTCGCCTTTTCTCGCATCATACACCTTTTTACTTTTCATTACAGTGCGTATATAATTAATCGCATACATTATCTGAGCCTGCAATTTACATTGAGCCGAAAGATTTTTCCCCGTCATAAGTGCAAGCCTTACAGGTTCATCTGCAAAAGTATCCTCGGTTGATTCCGGATAATGAGCCATTGCATTGAGCGCATTATCCTTGCAATAATCCATTCCGCAAAAATCCTTACGCATGATACCGAAAAATATCTTATTTGCCGCATTAAGAACATTCTTTCTGCTTCTGTAATTTTCGTTAAGTTCTATTACCGCATATTCCGCATTCGGGTCATATTTATAGCTGAGATATTTCTCCAAAAACAGTCCCGGTTCCGCCTGACGGAATCCGTATATGCTCTGCTTTACATCTCCCACCATGAAATATACTGCATTTCCGGATATTTTCCGAACTATCATTTCTTGTATGCGATTACAGTCCTGATACTCGTCAAACATTATATGCCTGAATTTTGAACGGTAAAGCTCAGCCACGCCCTCGTCGTTAAGCAGTTCAAGCGTCATATGCTCCATGTCGCTGTAATCAACGGATTTTATCTTTCTCTTTTTTTCTTCAAAACGCCGACCTGCCAAAGCTGTAATGCGGCATAATTCCGAAAGTGCTTTTTTTGTCTCATCATAATTTGCCTCAGTATCGTCATCCGCATTCATAACGGCAAAATTCAAAAACCCGTTTTTTATATACTTAAGAACATTTCTCTGTACAGCTACATTTTCATCTTTTATTTTGCCGCCGCGTATGGCTATAAAATCAAAATCGTTTATTATAATGTTATTTGCCTGTATATAATCTCCGCAATCAAGCGCATTCATAAGCTTTTGCAATGTGTCCGAACACAATTTAAGCATATCTTCATATTTCGAAGATGTCGAAAAATCTTTAAGCACCGCATCGCACATAAGCTTTGCTTCAAGCGCTGTTTTTCTTATAAATCCGCAATATAAATTAATGTAAGAAGAGTCGCTTTCCGTCTGTTCCTGTTTTGAAAGCCATTCATACGGAGACCGGTTATTAAGCGCAAACCTATAAAGACTTTTTATATGTCCTCTGACGTTGTCATCATTTCTGAATGAAGCATACACATCAAGCATACGAAGAAACGATTCATTATCCGCCTTTGAATATTCATCCGTCATTACCTCATCTATTGCTTCGTCAAGGAGCTGTCCGCTCTTTTCTTCATTTATAATGCGCACGGATTTAGGCAGCTGTACTGCCGGATGCTCGTGATAATCCTTTATCGCCTTAAGGCAGAACGAATGCATTGTACCTATCGAAGCTCTTCCGACATTTGCGAGCTGTACGGAAAGCCATTCATCCTCGGGAGAAAGCTTCAGTGCATCGCTTAACGCCTTTACTATTTTTTCTTTAAGCTCGTTAGCCGACGCATGAGTAAACGTTACCACCAAAAAGCTTTCTATCGGTATACGTTTATTCACGATTCTGTCTATGATACGGCTTATCAGAACGGTAGTCTTACCGCTTCCCGCCGCCGCAGATATGAGGAGTTCACGGTTATTATCCCAGTCAATCGCTTCCTGCTGCCTTTTGCTGAATTTAACATTTTTATCTGCCACGATTATTCTTCCCCCTCTTCCGCCTGCGGAGCAATATATTTTCGTTCATCCGTATTTTTAAGCCGTGAATCATATCCGCAAAAACGTCTGTATTCACAATATTTACATCCGTCCCTGTGTGACGGGGCTTTTACTATATATCCGTTTTTAATATCGCAAAAGATATCGCCTGCAGTTTTCACGGCTCCCGAAACAATTTCCGACATTCTCTCCGCCTCTACAACCGAAAGTAATTTTGTGTTGGCAATCGTGTCCGAAATTTTTATGTCATATTTGTTTTTGTCTTCATCTCTGCAATTTTTATCCAAACCGCCGTAAAGTTCTTCATCTTCCGTTATTATACCTACTCTGCCGTATTTTTTCTTCAGGAAATCGCTTAAATTCTGTTCCGAGGAAGGTTTTATGAGATTGTCGTTTACCCCGACATAAAACATCGCTCCCGGCATTGAAGCTTTATCATTATTCAGAACAGCAAACATATATATAGGCAGCTGAAGGCTTCTTCCGTTCACAATATCGCTGTTGGAAGGATTTTTGCCTGTCTTATAGTCGCTCACAATCCAATATCTTCCGTGCTCTGAATTGAAATATTCAACACAATCTATCTTCCCCGTTATCTTGAATTTTACGCCGTCTTCTGCAAAACATTCAACCGACGGCAATGCCGCCGTATCGCATCTTGCGTCATCAAAAGGAAGCTCCGCCGCAAACAGCACCGTTCCGCTTGAACATTTCTGTTCCGCCATTACCGTCATCATTTTTGTAAGAAAATTCTTGGTTCTTTTGAGTATATACTTGTTTGCATCCGTTGCGTTGAATTTTCCCGACTCATACTCGCCTGCCGTCTTATCGAAATTTGTATTCATAAAATCAATAACGTCATCTCTGCACGGATCATTCTTCTTCATTACGGTTTCCGTAAACATATCGAGCATCTGATGAACTATGTTCCCGACGTCAAGCGCCGACGCCTTGCCGAAAACATCAGACTTCGGATTGAGGCAATATCTCACAAAATACGAATACGGACACTGAGCATACTTTTCCAGCCTTGATATATCCATTATGTATTCTTCGCCTTTTTTCTTTATAAGGCTGTCCGCCTGTGCCCTTTCCGTTGCGAGAGTATAATTTTTTCCCCGCTGTGCAACGTCAGACAAAACGGCATATTTGAAGTCTCCGTTATTTCTCAGCCATTCGTCCAGTTTATAATACTCTTCTGTCTTGGGATTAATTGCAGTCATTTCATAAAGCATCGCGCTCTGCACAGAACCTATATTATCCGCTTCTCCGAGCGCATAAGGAACAGGAGGATTACGTGTTTCACGCAAATTATTTCCGAACAGATTTTTCAGTGCGTTTATAAGTATAGGATTACTGCTTTCCTCTGTCGAATCCTCACCGTCGGTACTGCTTATATACAAAAGCTCCGTAGGCTTTGAAAGTATTTTATAAATATAATACTGCTCATCGCATATAATATTTTTGCTGTCCGCACCTATGTCAATATTTCTTGCCTTAAGCATATCAAGCTCTGCCATATTAAACACAGCAGACTCTTCTACCGTGGAAATATTTTCGGCTCCGAGTATAAAAAGCGCTCTTATATGCTTTGCCATTGTTCTGCCCGTGCCGCATACCGCAACCTGATCTATGCAAGCCGGGATTACATTTATCGTAATGTTTTCCAGGCAGCTTCGCAACGTCTGCAAAAAATCGTCCGCAGAAATCTCCACATCTCCCATATACACATTTATCTGAGAAAGTACGCTTGCAAGTACGTTCCATATATTGCTGTATTCAAGTGCAATATCGTTTCTGCCTGTATTGCGCAGGTATTCTATATTTTGATTCACCACATCGCTTATTTTGAGGTTTTCTATATAATTTTCTATTGCCTTTGAAATATCCTGCGCCGTAGCAGACCGTGCGAGTGCCTTTTCCATCGGCGTTATATAATAAAGAACGCGCTCCCTTATTGAATTAAGACGTTCCATATCAAAATATTTTTCGCCGTATATAAAATCCTTATCCCAATCTTTCCCCTTTATGCAGTACTGAGCGCAATATTTTTCTATATACGCAACATCGGTATACGAAAACGGCAAACCATCATTATTGTCGAGTCCTCTTGTAAGCAATCCCGTTTTCAGAAACGCCGGAACACTGTCTGCCGAACGCTTTCTCACACATACATCAAGCAAGCCAAGTATATACCGTATTACCGAATTATCTTTTACGCTTCTTTTAACATCCATAAAAAACGGTATTTTACGTTTTCCGAAAGAGTTTGCAACAAAACTCTTATATTTCTGTATATCAGAACATATAACTGCAATTTCATTATATCTGCATCCCTCGTCCCTTACAAGTTCCGTTATTTTATCTGCCATATGCTCCGTTTCAGACTCAACATTGCTTTCTTTCACAAAACGCAGACCTTTTACGGACTCGCCTACAGGCTCCGGTTTCATACTGAATATATTTTTTTCTATGTAAGAAATTGCCCGTGCTTTTTTGTCCGGTGTTTTCTGCATATGTCCCCCCGGCACATCTACCGAAACATCATCCGTAAGCCATATTTTATCCGCCGACGCTGTGCACTTTTCCACAACGGCTTCAATGTTTTTTATCATTTGAATCTGTCTGTTAAACAGCATTGCTCTCTCTTTGTTTAACGTGCAGTCACACGGCAAAGATATAGTTACACTCTTGGAAGAAATTATGAGCGCCTCCACAATCTCCAGCTCTGTTTTTGAAAAATCGTCAAAACCGTCAAGAAATACATCGTATTCCGCCAGTATTCCGCTTTCCCTGATGTTACTGCAGAGAAGCGTCATATCGTCTTCATCGTCAAAAAAGCTCTGTTCTCCATGCGAAAACGGCATCTGCACATAATTTTTGTAAATAAGCGCAATTTCGTCAAGCTTAGCTTTTGTATGCGAGTATTTTTCTCCGTCAACAGCACATTCCTCCAGCATCTGAGGCGTTATCGAATACTGTTTGAAGCGCGATATAAGCTTTGCAATATCTCCGCAAACATCGGTTTTGGCTGTATTTGAAAAAATCTCGCCGTTTTTTATCTCCGGACAGGAATTAATTATCCGGTTTATAAGCATAGACTTGCCTTCTTCACTGAGCACAATAACAGAAGCACCGCCATAAAGCAGTTTAAGGCGGTGTGACAATCTTTTAAAACTCAGTACTTCGGTATCCATAAGTCCCGATGAATTATATTCGGCAATAAGGTCAAGCTCTGTCTGATGTGTGTATTGATCGGGGACAATTACAGCAATTTTTGAACTGCCTCTCTTTGCGTTGCACATATTGTATATCAATCTGCTTTTACCGCTTCCCTCTCGTCCGTATATAAGTGTTACTTTCATATTTACCGTTCCGTATCGTTTTTTTTTATTTTAAATTCGGTTTATATATCTGTCTGCTGTGGAGCGACCATATTTTTTCGGAGAAATTTCCCGTTGTTATCGAATTTTCAGCCTGCGTAAAATCATACATACGCGCGTCCATAACGTCCAGGTAATGAAGCATCTCCGCTTCTTTGAACATTGGCTTCAAAGGACTGCCGTATTCCGGCTCATAATGATGACAATATATCATGTGCTGTATCATATACAGTATATCCGGATCTGTCCTCAGCTGAGCGCCCACTCTTTCCACAAGCTTGATACCCATTATAATATGTCCGAGCAATTTTCCCTCTTCCGTATAATCTGCTGTTATACCGAATTCATTTGAATCAAGCTCATCTGTTTTTTCAATATCGTGAAGAATAACTCCGGCATAAAGCAAATCCGAATCAAGATCATAAACCTCCATTACCTTATCTGCCATTTTAAGCATCGTTGTAATGTGGTAGAGCAAGCCGCTTCTTACTGCATGATGATTTGACTTTGCCGCAGGAAAATACTTAAGCTTTGCTTCTTTACGCTTAATAATTTCGCTTACCAGTTGTTTTATTTGCAAATTTCTTATTTTATCCGTATACGCAAGAACCATTTCATACATAATTGCCGAAGATTCCGGTGCAGATGCAATAAAATTCGATATGGAAACACCGTCGCCTTCATTTGCGCGTCTTATTTTTTCAATATTTATCTGTAACTGACTGTTCCAGCTTTTCACAGTTCCGCGGACTTTAACAATGCAGCTTTTTTCAAATTCAGACTGCATACCTTCCTTACAGCTCCATATTTTACCGTTTATATCACCGGTATCGTCGCTCAGAATCAAATCCATATAGCGCGTATTATTCTTGCCTGTTTTTTCCTGAGCGTCTTTTACAAGAAAATATCCCTCTACGTTATCTCCGTCTCTGTAATCACGAACTTTTCTGTTCACTGTTATATTTCCGCCTTTCATGACCGATTGTAATAAAATTATTTCAGAAGTATACGTCAGTCGTTTTCTTCAAGCTTTGTTCTCGGAGCTTCCGCCCACAATTTTTCCAAGCTGTAAAATTCTCTTTCATCGTTGTGGAAAATATGAACTATAACCGAGCCGTAATCCATAACTATCCATCTTGCATTATCCGTACCCTCCGTATGCAAAGGATCAAGCCCCGTTTTTTCCTTTATTCCTTCATCCACATATTCATATAAAGCACGTACATGTGCATCCGTTCTTCCCGATGCAATAACAAAATAGTCTGCAATTATGGAAACCTCGCCTATATTTATAACTTCAACGTTAAAAGCAAGTTTATCCTTTAATATTGCAGCTATCTGCCGCATAAGTTCCGTTGATTGTTTATCCATTGTTTATCTCCGTTTCATTCAATTTTTCTTTCAGGTAATTGTAGGAATCAAGAGTCGTCTGATGTATCTCGCTTCCGGACTGTTCAAGGTAAGACACACAATGCTTCATACATTCAAAAGTAAGCCTCTCCAAACCGCAGTTCATTAATAACCTGAGTTTTTCAACTCCGTCGAATTTTCTTGAAGGCTCAACCATGTCAGCCGAATACACAATCATATCAAGTGCCGACATTCCGATCCGTCCCGTTGTATGCCACCTGATTGCGGAAAGTATCTCCATGTCTTCAACTCCGTACTTTTCTCGCGCAATGACCTCAGACGCCAACGCATGAAGAAGCGCCTCGCCCTTTGTCTGCAAAGGATATTCATCCTTAAATAGCGTTCTTGACGCAATAGCATACATTTGTTCTTCTGTTATATCCGTTGTTTTGGAACAATCATGAAGCAGTGCCGCAACAGCCGCCTTATCACGGTCTGCATTGTAACGCAAAGCAAGTTTTTCAGCAGTCTGCACAACTCCGAGAGTATGCCTGAATCGACTTTCTTTCATTCTGCATTCAAGATCGCGCAGAATCATATTATATGAAAACATTCGCAGTTCTCCTTTTGTTAATAATAAACCATAAATGCAAATTTGTCAATAGGGTATGACGGCGTTTTTTATGGTTGCGGTTACGGAATACTCATAAATTAAAAAATACGGAAGAAATCTGCGTCTTTTCAAATAAGGCTCAGATTTATCCGTATTTTTATTGCAGTTCTTACTTTATGTACTGCACCTTTTTACAAAAAAGTAAACATCTTTCAGCAGTCACCGAAATCAAACGGTTTTTCAGTTTCCGAATTCCGATACTCGTGCTTTTCGTAATAGCCTATCAGCGTGCCGTTAGCATCGCGCAGGGCAACCGTGTACACATCACGGTTGTCTTTTTCGTTGTGAAACTCATAAATGATGTTGTGTTCCGGATTTTCTTGGAACCATGCAACCGTCTTTTCAATCAGCTCCCGCGAATGCTGATTGTGACAGGCAAGCAGGCTCTGCCCTATGAGTTTTTCGCCGCCGCGTTTGGCATATTTGCAAATAGCGGCAGGATTCATATAAATAATCGTATGGTCAAGATCGCACAACACAATCGGCGCTCTGTCACGGTCAATCACACTTTTGAAAAATACTGACAGTTCCATAAATTTTCTCCTTTTATACAATGAATAACATAATATGGTACTTTTTCACGGAGGTCTGATGGTTTCACTTGCTTGAGTAATATTTATCAATCCCGCCGAAGCCCGGAATCATCTTATTTTGACGTGTTTTGTCAAGAAAACTTTTCAATCTGCGCGCAAATTCATCGGGACGCTTTCGTGCCGCATCGATATAGGCAATGCGTATACGTTTGTAGCCCTCCGGAAACGCCTGATAGTTTTCCCATGCAACCGGGTCTGCCTGAACGGCGCTCAGAATATCTTCCGGAAAAACATACGGCGTACCAATGAGATCAATTACGCTTTCCCGTACCTTTGGATGAATCAGCCCCTCTTTGTCAAGCCAGATGAGCCGTTCAATATTCGGGCGTGAGTAAGACCTGCCCTGTTTTCTCGGTGTAAAATGCTGCGCACGGTGAAGAGAGTCTATGTGCTTGATCGTGCTGTCGATCCAACCGAAGCAAAGAGCCTCTTCCACCGCGTCGTTATAAGAAAGGCTCTCCTCGCCCGACTCCTTCATCGGAAAAACAAACCATATTTCC